>JAGHEC010000164.1 GCA_021159525.1 Deltaproteobacteria bacterium
AAAGGGAACAGACTCTGAACCAACTCCTTGTGGAAATGGACGGATTTGATCCCACGATCGGCGTTATATTAATGGCCGCCACCAACCGGCCGGAGATCCTGGATCCTGCGCTCCTGCGGGCCGGCCGTTTTGACCGGCAGATACTTGTAGACCGCCCTGATAAGAAGGGCCGCGAGGAAATCCTTAGGATCCATATAAAATCCGTGAAGACAGAGAAGAATTTGGATGTGGAACAATTGGCCAACATGACACCGGGCATGGTGGGGGCGGACCTGGCCAATCTCGTGAATGAGGCCGCTTTATTAGCTGTTCGGAGAAACAAGCAATATGTTGGCATGCCCGAATTTGAAGAAGCGGTTGAGAGGGTCATGGCCGGGCTGGAAAAACGGAACCGGCTCATTAATCCCAAAGAGCGGGAAATTGTGGCCTATCACGAACTGGGCCACGCCATCGTCGCCCTGACCCTGCCTGATACAGACCCGGTCCAAAAGATCTCCATTATTCCGCGTGGGATCGCCGCCTTGGGATACACCATGCAGGTCCCGACTGAAGATCGCTACCTCATGAGCCGAACAGAACTCCTTAACAAGATTGCTACGCTCCTTGGCGGCCGCGCCTCGGAACAGATCGTCTTTGGGGATATTTCCACAGGGGCCCACAACGATCTGGCGAAAGCAACCGAAATTGCTCGCAGCATGGTCAAGGAATACGGAATGAGCGAGAAGATCGGTCAGGTTTACTTTGAGAGGGAAAAGTCACAGGCCTACCTGGATTTTGGATTGAATCGGCCTACGGAATACAGCGAGGCCACCGCGGAATTGATTGACAGCGAGGTCAGAGAAATCCTCCAGAAGCAGTATGAAAGATCCCTCGCTATTTTGAAGGAAAAGCGGCCTGTTCTTGAAAATGCCGTCCAATTGCTTTTGCAGAAAGAGAAGATCGAGGGGGAGGAATTGAAGAGTCTGATGGAAGAAACTGCCGGCGCCCGTTCAGGACCTTAACGGATCCGGCCGGACCGGGTCAAGGCGCTCCCTTATGCCATTCGGCGCCGGGACTGTCAGGCCGTTTACGAAAAGACGGGATAAACGATTTACACGATCATTCGGATGCCGGATTGATCCAGAACAGGGAGTGGCGGAAAGGAGCCCCAGAGGGTCTTGACATATTTTCCAAAGTGATTATTTTTTCCCAGCATTGACATCATATCCCAATAAATCAAATAGTTAGATGGTTAAGCTGTTTGCATGCCAGGTGTTTCAGGCTCGTTACTTTATTATCATCGGAGACAGATGTCCGTCTGGGACTGTCAGGGTTTTTCCCGGACGGCGTGTCTTTTTATCTTTAAATTGAAGGAGGTTTGGTAAGCGATGAAGGTTCGGCCGTTAAATGACAGGGTATTGGTGCTGAGGATCGATGGCGAAGAAAAGACCTCGGGCGGAATCATCATTCCGGACACGGCCAAGGAAAAACCCCAAGAGGGAAAGGTGGTGGCCGTTGGACCGGGAAAGCGGGATGAGGAAGGGAAACAGATCCCCCTTGAGGTAAAGGAAAATGACCGGGTCCTGTTTGGAAAATATGCCGGCACAGAGATCAAAATCGACGGGGTGGAACATCTCATCATGCGAGAGGATGACATCCTGGGCATTATTGAGAAATGATTCAGGGAGGTACTAAGGCATGGCAAAGAAGGAAATCAAATACGGCGCACAGGCCAGAGAAAAGATGATGAAAGGTGTGGACACCCTGGCCAATGCGGTGAAGGTGACCCTTGGGCCCAAGGGCCGCAACGTGCTTCTGGAAAAATCGTGGGGCTCGCCCAACATCACCAAGGACGGAGTAACAGTGGCCAAGGAGATCGAGCTGGAAGACAAGTTTGAAAACATGGGTGCCCAGATGGTCAAGGAAGTAGCCTCCAAGACGTCTGATGTGGCCGGCGACGGAACCACGACAGCGACGATCCTGGCCCAGGCAATCTACCGGGAGGGGTCCAAGTTGGTCGCGGCCGGCGCCAATCCCATGTCGATCAAGCGTGGGATCGATAAGGCGGTGGATGCTGTTGTAGCAGAACTCAAGAAGATCTCCAATCCCACCAAAGATAAGACCGAGATCGCGCAGGTCGGCACTGTCTCCGCCAACAACGACCGCACCATAGGCGACATCATTGCCGAGGCCATGGAAAAGGTAGGCAAAGAAGGGGTCATCACGGTCGAAGAGGCAAAGAGTATGGAGACGACTCTTGAGATCGTGGAAGGGATGCAATTTGACCGGGGGTATCTGAGTCCCTATTTTGTGACCGATTCTGAAAAAATGGAAGCCCACCTGGAAGAACCCTACCTCCTGCTCCATGAAAAGAAGATCAGCAGCATGAAGGATATCGTGCCCATACTGGAGCAGATCGCCAAGTCGGGAAAACCCCTCCTGCTGATCGCCGAGGATGTGGAGGGTGAGGCCCTGGCAACGCTGGTGGTGAACAAGATCCGGGGGACCCTCAAATGCTCTGCGGTCAAGGCCCCTGGTTTTGGTGACCGACGCAAGGCCATCCTGCAAGACATCGCTGTGTTGACCGGGGGCCAGGTCATCAGTGAGGACCTGGGAATCAAGCTGGAAAATATTACGCTGAGCGACCTGGGGACCGCCAAGAAGGTGACCGTCGACAAGGACAACACCACCATTGTGGATGGCGGTGGATCCAAGAGTGCACTGGAAGGCCGTGTTAAACAGATCAGGGCCCAGATCGAGGAAACCACCAGCGATTATGACAGGGAAAAGCTCCAGGAGCGTCTGGCCAAGCTCATCGGCGGCGTGGCCGTGATCAACGTCGGCGCAGCCACCGAGGCAGAGATGAAGGAGAAAAAGGCGAGGGTGGAAGACGCCTTGAATGCCACGCGGGCTGCGGTGGAGGAAGGAATTGTGCCGGGTGGCGGCGTAGCCTATTTACGCGCCGGTAAGGCGCTTGAAAACATGACCCTGGAAGGCGACGAGCAACTGGGCGTCAATCTCATCAAACGGGCATTGGAAGAGCCCGTACGGCAGATTGCCAATAACGCAGGATTTGAGGGCTCTGTTGTGGTGCAGAAGGTGATGGATGGAAAGGAAAACTTCGGCTTCAATGCCGAGACCGGTGAGTATGGGGACCTCCTCAAATCCGGGATTATCGATCCCACCAAGGTATCGCGATTTGCCCTTCAAAACGCTGCGTCAGTCTCCGCCCTCCTCATGACCACAGAAGCAATGGTGGCGGAAAAACCGGAAGAGAAAAAGGCGCCTGCCACACCGGGGATGCCCCCCGAGGATATGTATTAAAACCAACCGCGCCCGGGCAGAGAGCCCTGCCCGGGTCCACATAAAGCAGCGCGCCCTGTCATTATATGAGGGCTTTTCGCCGCTTTCCGATCTCGATAAAGAGCTTCCCGTGACTGAAGACCCGTACTTCAGCGTTGGATTCACAGATGACAATACCGCTCAGAGTTGTTCGCCATTTTACGTAATAGTTCAATATTTAGGGGAAGCGCAGACGCTTTGGTAACCTTTTCCCGGGCTAGGAGGGCTTTTCTTCCGCTCCGAGCCTCCCGGGCTGGTCTTTTCAGTGACTTATCTGCGGGGGATTCCTGCCCCCTCCGCATTCTCGACTTCGTCGAGTTGCGGTTTCCCCCGCTGATAAGTCACGAAAAGATGGCGCCCTCCCGACAGTCGCGTCAGAAAAACCCTCCTACCCCTTTTTATTTAGCTATTACCATTTTACTATAACTGTATAATTTAACTTATCCATTTTTGAGTCCCACACCGGCCTGCGTTACAGGGAAGGCCAAAATGAGCGGTCACACAGTATCTGAAAAAAGGAGGCGGAAATGGGATCTGAACTAAAACAAATAGAAACTGTCAGCGATGTGGGTTTTCTGCTCACCAGGCTCCGGTTAGCCAAGAGAAAGAACGAGAGCGACGTGATAAGTCGAATCGTCCAAAGACTTCGCGAGGTTGGCGCATTAAAGGAGGAAGGGGTAAACTTGGCGAGACCGTTTGAAAATCTCCGGGCATATGTAGACCGCGTCTTGAAAAAGGAGACCCATTAAAGGCCATTCCTCAAAACAGCGTGATCGAGAGGCCTCTCGAGCATACCTGGCGCAATCTTTTTTTTAACCCACCCTGGTATGTTTGCGGACCCACTCAGGTACAGCACGGAAGTTGTAGTAATGCCCCATGGTATAAAAACAGGTGGATGAGCAATAAGGAAGGCATTTCTCCTTGACCTCCCGCAATTTGTCCTCGTCAAATTCAGGCGCCCATATGCGGCCCCAGTCGTATTCATAGGTAATAAGATCAAAGCATGGGGAAAGGCTCCCGTCCGGACGGATGAGGGCCCCGTTTTTTCCGGCCCGGCAGTCCCACCTTGCCATCTGTCCCCGCATTCGGCCCTTGAATGCTTTCAAGTGGGCAATGGAATTGACCATGGGCCATCCCTCTCTCTGTTTCTGGATGAGCCAGTCGAGCAGTTCATCCACCTCATCGTATTGTTCGGGGGTAATGCTCAACATGTCGTCATGGTGTTTGTAATGTTCAACCTTGACGAACTGCTGAGGCGGCTCATTAAGGTGATAATCGGTTCCGATCTGGTTCTGATGGGCAATTTCCGTAAGAAGCTTGACGTCCTTGATGTTGTTGCGACAAATATTGATGTTAAAAAATAGAATATATCCATATTTCTTCTGCCGCTGAACCAGATATCGGAACTGGGGTTCAATGGCCAACAGGGCTTTGGGGAGGCCTTTCCTGGGAGCTACCGCATCCACGGCGAGATTGATGGCCGCGATGCCTGCCCGGCCGATATCGTCGATAAAATCCCTGTCCAACAGGTATCCGTTGGTAGGCAGGTACATGAAAAAGCCGTTCTTAGCGCCATACCGAACAATTTTCAGCACAAAATCCTTTCGCACGAGAGGCTCCCCGCCCATGAGGGAAATGACGCGGCAACCCAGAGACCTGAGCCAATCCACCGAACTTTTGGCGGTTTCCATGTCCATGCCCGGGAGGTCATTGTTGTACTGAAAGCAATAGTGACAGTCGATATTGCATCGCCAGTCCGTGTACAAATAGCAAAGAATCGGTCGAAATTCATTTTTGTGTATCTGCGATTTGAGATAAGGGATCACCCATCTCCGAACGGCCCGAACGCCATTCTGCAATTTGTAATGGATTGTATTGCCCATCTTCAATCCCCCCTCACCTTTGCACCCTCGGTTTCGCCCTTTTCGGCAGAGCTCGGATTTGTGTTTACGGGATAAGGCAGCGATGACCGGGGCCCGATTCGAGAATCGCCGTCATCCCGGGCTTGGAATAATCAGCAATATCGTAACAGCTCAATGAACAGGGACAGGAGGGTTTTTCTGACGCGCCTGCCGGGAGGGCGGAAGAAAAAATCATCCTGCCCCGGTGATACGTTCGCTGTTGTCCCCCTGATTATTGAGCTGATACGCAATATCCATCCATTATTGACGAAAAAATAGGCCTGTTGAGGGCCTGATGTCAACCGTAAACCGCCAGTATTTGGTCACAGTAAGGGAGAAACACGGGAGCGGCTCATCAAAAACCGAGCCTTGACAAAGCTTCCCTGATGATTATTTTTTTATCTGATTCTATATTATTTAAATTAATCAGTTAGTTATGTGCACCTTGAGGCGCCTTGCGCCATGCTCTTCTCAGACGATAGCAGGAATGAAACAAGCTTTTGAAGTAATCGCTCAATAAATATGGACAGGAGGGTTTTTCTGACGCGCCTGCCGGGAGGGCGGAAGAAAAATCATCCTGCCCCGGTGATACGTTCGCTGTTGTCCCCCTGATTATTGAGCTGATACGTTAAGGCAAAAACATTAAGTACAGCGGTCAGGCATGCAAAAAGATGTTGCACGGCTGTGGTTGGCTCATTTGAATATGGTGCAACCAATCCGACCGTTGTCAAACCGGGGGAAAGGTAATGGACAGAAGCCTTCTGCTTGGCGAAATCCCGACCAGCGTCGCCGTTATCGGCAATCATCTCCCGCGCCAGTGCGGTATTGCCACGTTTACCACGGATCTGCTGAACGCCCTCTGTGCCGAGGTTCCGGATATCCGGTGGTGGGCACTCGTGATGAATGATATTCCCGAAGGGTATCCATACCCGTCGAGGGTGCGATTCGAGTTGGATTACAAGAGTGCCTCGGATTATCGCCTTGCCGCGGACTTTCTTAATATGAACCAGATTGACGTGGTGTGCCTCCAGCATGAATTCGGTATCTTTGGCGGCCCAAACGGACGTCATATTATCGAACTGATGGATAGCCTGCGGATGCCGGTGGTCACCACGCTTCACACCGTGCTCAAGAATCCCGATTCCGGACAGAAAAAGACCCTACAGGAAATAGGCCGCATCTCAGGACGCCTCGTTGTCATGAGCAATAAGGCCTATACGCTCCTGCATGAAGTATACGGCATCCCCGAAGAAAAGATCGCCCTCATCCATCACGGGATACCGGATGTCCCCTTTGTGGATCCCAACTACTTCAAGGACCAGTTCGGAGTTGAGGGGAAAAAGGTGATCCTCACATTCGGGCTCCTCTCGCCCGGCAAGGGGATTGAGACCATGATCGACGCTCTTCCGGACATTGTCAGGGAGCACCCGGATGTTGTGTATATTGTTCTCGGCGCCACCCATCCCCACGTAAAACGTGTGGAGGGCGAATCCTACCGCATTTCCCTCCAGCAAAGGGCCAGGGAATTAGGCGTTGAGCAGTACATCATCTTCCACAACCGCTTTGTGAGTCTCAAGGAGCTGACGGAGTTTCTGGGGAGCGCCGACATCTATGTGACCCCTTACCTGAACAGGGACCAGATCGTGTCAGGGACCCTTGCCTATGCCCTGGGCACGGGCAAGGCCACAGTATCCACCCCTTACTGGTATGCAGAGGAAATGCTGGCCGACCAAAGGGGGCGGCTGGTTCCTTTTAAGGAACCTGCCTCCCTGGGCCGGGAGATCAATGATCTCTTGAGCAATGAAGTGGAACGTCATGCCATGCGCAAGCGGGCATACACCTTTTGCAGGGATATGGTTTGGAAGGAGGTGGCAAGGCGCTATCTGAACGTATTTGCCGAGGCAAAGCACGAGCGGGAGCTTCATCCACGGCCTGTATTTCAAAGCAAAACCCTGAATCAGACACGCCAGGAGTTGCCGCGGCTCAATCTGGATCACCTCAAACTGCTGACCGACGATGTGGGAATATTGCAGCATGCCAAGTATACGGTCCCGGACCGGGCCCACGGTTACTGCACCGATGATAACGCGAGGGCCTTGATCGCCGTGCTCATGGCCCAGAAGATCATGTCGGGCGAAAAGGAACTGAATGACCTGGCGTGTCGCTATCTCAGTTTCCTGGACCATGCGCTCAACGAGAGCAACGGATGTTTCAGGAACTTCATGGGTTATGACCGGCGGTGGCTGGAGGAGCAGGGGTCCGAGGACAGCCAGGGTCGGGCCATATGGAGCCTGGGGATGGCCGTGGCCCTGTCCGATTCAGAGAACATTACTGCTGTCGCTCTCAACCTTTTTGAGAAAGCCATTTCCATTCTCTCGCATATTAGCTCTCCGCGCGCCATGGCATTCGCCCTGGTGGGCATCCATGCATATCTCAGGAAATTCAGCGGAGACAGCCAGGTGCGCCGGCTCCGGGCCTCGCTTGCGGAGAGGCTCTTTGATCTGCATCGATCAAATGCCGCAAACGACTGGCCGTGGATAGAAGACATCGTTACTTACGCCAACGGCAAGATCCCCCAGGCCCTTCTCCTCTCAGGGCAGTGGCTCCAACGGGGGGACATGGTCGCAGCGGGTCTTAGATCTCTCGAATGGCTTGTGAGGATCCAAAAGGATCCAAAAGGACATTTCGTGCCCATCGGAAACCGGGGTTGGTATCCGCAAAACGGTGAAAAAGCACGATTCGATCAGCAGCCCATTGAGGCCCACGCCATGATCGACGCTTGCATTGAGGCCTATCATGTCACCCAGGATAAACAATGGATCGATAACTCGCGACGGTGCTTTGAATGGTTTTTGGGCCGAAATGACCTGAATCAGCCTCTTTACGACTATGCCACGGGCGGATGCCGGGACGGCCTGACAGCAGATGGTCCAAATCGGAACCAGGGGGCCGAATCCACGCTGGCATGGCTCCTCTCGCTTTTGAATTTTCTTCTGATGGAGATGGCGGCAGATAAACCAATTCCCGAAGCGTTTCGGGGCGATCAGTGAATTCGCCATCGTGCCGGAGCCCCATACGGTTCATGTTCGGCTGCGGGATGGCGAGGACGAGAATGCGTGCCTTGAACCGGGGAAAAACACCTCAGGCGCCGCCTGGACAATACAACCTCCCGGGACGTGACGGCCCGAGAGTACCAGGCCTATAAATTAACAAAAAAGGGCAAGCAGACAGGAAAAACGTAACAGCTCAATAAATGGGGGCAGAAGGGTTTTTCTGACGCGACTGCCGGGAGGGCGCCGTCTCTTTGTGACTTATCAGTGGGGGAACCCGCAGCTCGACGAAGTCGAGAATGCGGAGGGGGCAAGCCTGCCCGCCATTGCCTTGTTACCCATGTTACTTC
>JAGHEC010000128.1 GCA_021159525.1 Deltaproteobacteria bacterium
CTCCAGGACATCGTGGAGGGCTTGCGCTACCTCCGACAACACTACAAGGAATGGGGTATCACGTCCCTGGCTGTACCGCCTCTCGGATGTGGTCATGGTCAACTTGAATGGCGGGTGGTTGGGCCAACTCTATACAGGCATCTTAAAACATTGGACATCCCCGTAGAGCTTTTTGCGCCTTTTGGAGCACCCCACGAAGAACTGAAAGTGTCTTTTCTGGACAGGGTGCAGGATGCAGCCAATGCAAGGCCTGCCCCCCAACGGATCAGCCCGGCATGGGTCGCTGTTGTGGAGATTCTTAGAAGAGTAGAAGAGGAGCCTTTCCACTGGCCGGTCGGACGAACCACCTTTCAAAAGATCGCCTACTTTGCAACCGAGTCCGGAATTCCCACCGGTCTGAAATATCAACGAGGCAGCTACGGTCCCTATGCGCCGGATCTAAAGGAAGGAATCACCGTCCTGGTCAACAATGGGCTGATTCGGGAGGAACGGTTGGGCCGCATGTTTGCCGTCCACGTGGGGCAAACATTCAATGATGCCAAGCGGGCCTATGCTGACCATCTTCAGCAATGGGAGTCCATTATCGAAAAGGTCGCCGACCTTTTTATGCGGATGAAGACTAAACAGGCCGAAGTGGCTGCCACAGTCCATTTCGCGGCCCAGGAGGGAAAAAACCGCGAAGAATTACCCCTGACAGAGAAGGACGTGGTCGATACGGTTATGAAATGGAAACAGAAACGGCGCCCTCCATTGGAAGAAAAGGAAGTGGCGCTGACAGTCCGTCATTTGAATATGTTGAGTTGGATCACGGCCAAGGCAAGTACCGATTTGCCGATTACAGAAGAGGAAATACTGCATGTCTGACAATCGCAGGCTTATTGAAGACTGCCTGGCGATTCATGCGATTAGCCATGAGGCATTGCGTAAAATCGTAGCTGCACGGTTCTCCGAGCTACCGTCGGAAGCGGTAAACGAAGCCAATGAACTGAGATAACGAGGGTGAGGTGAAAATATGGTCAAGGAACTGAAAAATAAACCGCTCGTTGAAGCCCTCTTGGAAATCAGATGGAAACTACAAGGCACGCCGCCAGGTCCTCAGATTGATCCCCATTACAAGCTCTTACTTGGACGTCTGTTTGATCGAATGCTCCATGATTATCCTGAGCATGAACAACTTCCAATCGCTAACATCCCTGACGAGCTGGCAGGCCATTCTGTTCAGCATCGTTTTCGCGTGGCTGCAAACTCATGGCCATTGGTTCAGATTGGACCAGGGATTTTTACTGTGAACTCTACAGCAGACTACAAGTGGGAAGATTTTCGCCCTCGCGTTTTGTCTGCTATAGAAAAACTATACGATGCACATCCAAAAGTTGAAGAATTGAAGATAACCAATTTGATTCTTCGCTACATTAATGCGATTGATTTTGATTACGGTGTAGACAATGTTTTTAACTTTCTCAAAGATAAGCTAAAACTTGCCATGGCATTGCCGGAGAACCTATTTCAAGACACTGGTGTTGAAAATGACGCAAGCAGTTTCACATGGCAGTCTTCCTTCAAGTGTCAAAAACCGAAAGGGCGTATCAATATCCGATTTGCCACGGGGCAGAAGAACAATACACCTGCGGTTGTCTGGGAAAACATCGTGGAATCAGATGGTGATGACCTGCCCGAAATGCCAAAAGCCTTTGATGGTTGGATTGATGCTGCGCATGAACTTACGGATGACTGGTTTTTTAAGATGATAGAGGGAGAGCTTGAAAGGAGGTTTTCAGGTGAATAGCAGTGCTCATACCGTTGATCTCTTTGACAAAGGGTCAATGATACAGGTCCCTGCAACCGGTTTCTGGTGTGATAGCCCCGAGAGACCCTCTGAAAAAGGCTTTGATTTAACCGGTATGGCAGAGCTTATCGGACGCTCTTTCGTGACCACATTTCAAACGGTTACGGCGATAGCAGATCCCTGGAGGCTAGAACAACTAAGCCGTGATGCTGTGATCACCGTCCGTACATCAGCAAAGAGGATGTTGATCGACGATCTGGGCTGGTCACGGGAGCAGGCTCTTGAAACCCGGCTGCGTCTTAAAACATTCGAGGAAGACTGGGATTCGCCGGGCATGGAGGGCTACGATGAGCTTTAAGCGTGGAGATGTCGTCCTTGTGCGCTTTCCCAACTCCGATCTGAAAACATACAAGAAGCGTCCCGCCCTGATCGTTCAGGCAGATGACTTGGATACTGGCCTTTCCCAAAAAATTATCGCCTTGATCACTTCGAACCTCAATAGAACTGGGCCAACCCGGGTGCTTGTGGAGAAAAAGAGCGAACTTGGAAAGCACATGGGAATTATCACTAATTCGGTGATCGTGGCCGACAATCTTGCAACCGTTCTGGAAAGAGAAATCGACAAGGTAATCGGTAACTGTGTTGAAACCGCAAAGGTGGACCAGGCCTTGCGAAAAGTATTGGCGCTATGAATGACGATCGCAGACTCATAGAAGACTTCCTGCCGGTGAACTCGGTAGGGGAAGCAGCTTCGAGCGAGCCACGCACGAAAGGACATATCTCGACGTTGCATGTATGGCGCGCGCGGCGCCCGCTTGTGGCCTGCAGAGCGGCGGTCTACGGCGCGCTGGTGCCGGCATCGCGGTTCATCCCAGAGAACGGTCCTGACAACAAGAAACAGAGCCTTGGGCGAGCGAACGCCGCGAAGTTTGTCGAAGCGCTGTGCAAATACCCAGGCAATCAGCATTATATAGAGCAGGCTCAGAAGCACATCCTCGAAGCCCATGCCGAACGACTGACCAGGGAGACCGGCAGGAAGGTCACGATTAAGGACATCGAGGAAGGCCGCGCCCCGCGTCCCAAGGTGCTGGACATGTTTGCCGGCGGCGGGGCCATCCCGCTTGAAGCGGCCCGCCTGGGATGTGAGTCGTATGCACTTGACCTCAATCCGGTCGCGTACCTCATTGAGCTTTGTACTGTCACATTCCCTCAGCAATTTGGGTCGGAACTTGCCGATGATATCGAGAAATGGGGAAGAATTGTCTTGGACCGGACGTACCGTGCCGTCTCCGACGTTCTGGCACGGATTCCGATTGTACGCGAC
>JAGHEC010000303.1 GCA_021159525.1 Deltaproteobacteria bacterium
CACCCTTCAGAAGGCCGCGCCCCTGCATGACATCGGCAAGGTGGGAATCGTCGACAATATTCTCCTGAAGCCCGGCCGGCTCAGCCCGGAGGAGTTCGAGATCATCAAGACCCATACCACGATCGGGACGGATACGCTGGGGGCGGTGCGCCGCCAATACCCGCAGAACGCCTTTATCTCCATGGGCATTGCCATGGCGCGTTCGCACCACGAGAAATGGGACGGAAGCGGGTACCCGGACGGACTGTCCGGCGAGGATATTCCCCTGTGCGCCCGGATCATGGCCCTGGCGGACGTGTATGACGCCCTGCGGTCGAAACGCCCTTACAAGGAGGCGTTCAGCCACGAGAAGGCCTGCCGGATCATCACTGAAGAAGCCGGCCGGCACTTCGACCCTGTGATCGTAGACGCCTTTACGGCAGTCGCGGCCGAGTTTGCGGAAATCCGTGAGCGTCAGGACGACAGCGCGAGTTGAAAAAGGTGGGACTTCCGGCATATCGGCCCGGTTACAGGAGAACCGGACTCGCCCGCGCAATGGCAAAAGAGATGGGTCTTTCAAACGATCAGGCACATCGAATCCGAATTGCCCGGCATGATCCACGACCCGGGCAAGATATCCGTTCCGACCGATATTCTCACCAAACCGTCCCGCATCACCGACATCGAGTTCAGCCTGATCAAACCACCCTGCCAGATCGGCCATGATATCCTGAAAGAGATCGAATTCCCCTGGCAGATCGTCCCGATGGTGCGCCAACACCATTAAAAGACGGTAACCGTTCAGGGGTGATTTTTGGTCAAGTTTGGGATTGTCTGCCTTACCTAATAGTTCAATGAACAGGGGCAGGAGGGTTTTTCCATTGGCGCCCGGATGCGGCGGCCGGCAAATCTGCCTGGTCGTGCGGACAGGGCCGGGGCCTGCTCAGCGGAAGATGCCGTATCTCAGGATGAGGAAGACGGCCTTGAGCCCGTCTTTCCAGCCGATCTTTTTTCCTTCGGCGTATGACCTGCCATAATAGGAAATCCCCACCTCATAGATGCGGCATTTGGTCCTGGCGACCTTGGCGGTGAGCTCCGGTTCAATGCCGAAACGGTTCTGCCGGATGTCGAGACCCTTGAGAATTTCCGTCCGGAATACCTTGTAGCAGGTCTCCATGTCGCTGAGGTTGAGATTGGTGAACATATTGGAAAGGAGGGTGAGGATACGGTTGCCCACATAATGCCAGAAGAGATGGACCCGGTGGGGATCCCCCCCCATGAATCGGGATCCGAAGACCACATCTGCCCGTCCCTCAAGAACGGGCCCTACGAGCTTGGGATATTCCATGGGGTCGTATTCCAGGTCCGCATCCTGGATGATGACGATGTCGCCGGTCACGCAGCCGAGCCCGGACCGTATGGCCGCACCCTTGCCCATGTTTTTGCGGTGGTAGATGACCCTGTCTACCGTCCCCTCGATCCGGGTTCGGATGAGTTCCGTGGTCCCGTCCGTGGAACCATCGTCCACGAGGATAATCTCCTTTTCCAACACAGGAGAGGACTTTACCAGGGAGATCAGGTCGGAAAGATGCTCCTTTTCATTGTAGCAGGGAATAATGATCGATAGTTTCAAGACATGACCTTTCCAAAGGCATGGTTCAGCAGGCACATCCGCACTCCCGGACGGCTCCGGGAACACAGATCCGTCAATTTCCGGCAGGATTACAGGTTTAGCCAACATTGTCAATGACTTTAAGGACCTGACCTGTCGTGGGTCGGAGGCCCTTTGCCGGCTTCCGAACCCCGTGGTCCGGCTTTTCGTCTTGACCATGATTGGTTTTTCGTTCCATAATGCACTATCATGGTTGCATGCGGGTCGGGCCCCGAACAAGGCCGTGCCATACAACCAATGAAATCACCCTTCGGAGGCAAGTTCATGACGCAAGCGACAAAGATGGATCCGGATATTCTGTCCATGGTCTTTGACACGATCGACAAGCTTGAGCGAGAGAAACTCCCGCTGGAGAAAAAATTGGAGATGGACCGGACAGGCGAATTCCCGTTCGAGCTGGTCCGTTTTATGCTGGGGCCGGATATTGCGCTTCATCTGATCTTCATTCCATCTGAGTACGGGGGGCTGGGGGCCGGGGCCACAGAGATCGCCCTGGTCTCCGAACGAATGGCCAAGATGGATCTGGGTGTAGCGACGTCCTTTTTGGCCATTTGTCTGGGGATGGACCCCATCCGCGTGGGCGGAACAGACGCGCAGAAGGAAAAATACATTACGCGGATTGCGGAAGAAGGCCTCATCGTGGCCTACGGGGTCACCGAACCCGAGGCCGGCTCCAATGTCCAGGCCCTCAAGACCAAGGCAGAGAGGGTTCTGGACGACCAGGGCCGGATAAAAGGATACAGGATCAACGGCCAGAAGCAGTTCATCACCAACGGCGGGGTGGCTCAGCTTTATACTATCCTTGCAGATACGCCGGAAGGCCCATCTTTCTTCATCGTGGAGGCGGGGGCAGAAGGGCTGACGCCTGGAAAACACGAGGACAAGCACGGCATACGGGCCTCCGACACCTGTCCTTTGACTTTTGAAGACCTCTTTGTGCCGGGAGAGAATCTGATCGGCGGGGTCGAAGGCCGGGGCCTGAAAGAGGCCAACAAGGTGTTCGGGTACACCCGGCTCATGGTTGCCACATTTGGTCTGGGCGGGGGCATGGCCTCCTTGGAGCGCGCAGCCCGGTATTCCAAGGAGCGGGTCCAGTTTGGAACAACCCTTGCCTCCAAGCAGGGGTATACCCACAAGCTCCTGGTCCCGCATGCGGTCCAGTTGGAGGCGGCCCGTGCATACATCGAGGAGGTGGCCAGGAGGCTGGATAGGGGTGAGCAGGATCTCCAGGTGGAAGGATCCATTGCCAAGTATTTCGCGACCGAGGCGGGAGACGCCATGGCCAACGACGCAATTCAGGCCTTTGGCGGGTACGGCTACATGCGGGAATATGAGGTGGAGAAGATCAAGCGGGACGTCAAGATCCTCCCCATCTATGAAGGGACCAGCGAGATTCAGCAGAACATCATCTCCATGTTCCGCCTCAGGAGTACGGTCCGCTCCAAGGGCAACTTTTACCGGGAGATGGCGGGACGTCTTGCCGGACTGCCGGAAGCGACAGGCGGGCCTGTACTGGCCAGGGCCGTGCATGCCATGAACAAAGTCATTCTGGCCTCGAGGAGGGAAAAGCTCACCAAATCCCAGCATGTGATGTTTCTTCTGGCTGACATGATGACCTGGGCAGAGGTGGGGAAGGCCCTTTGCCACAAGGCGGCCGTATATCAAGGAGGGCAGAGCCGAACCCCGTCCTTTATCAAGGCAGCGGCCCGCATCTTCGCCAGGGAGACCGCGGAAAAGGTTTACATCAACGGCCTTCGGGTCACCCGGGGCTGTCAACTGGTCGTTGACGGCATGGCAGAGGTCCTCGACGGCATCCGTCTGGGCGAGGCAATGGAAGGGAACCTCGAGGATATGGATGCGGTGGGCGCGGAGCTGGTGGCGTAGGGACCTGGATCCCGGGCCCCGGTGTCGGGTCGCTTCTACCTTTCAATTTTCAGCTTTCAGGTATCACCTCAATAAATGGGGGCAGAAGGGTTTTTCTGACGCGACTGCCGGGAGGGCGCCGTCTCTTTGTGACTTATCAGTGGGGG
>JAGHEC010000136.1 GCA_021159525.1 Deltaproteobacteria bacterium
CCTCCGCATTCTCGACTTCGTCGAGCTGCGGCTTCCCCCACTGATAAGTCACAAAGAGACGGCGCCCTCCCGGCAGTCGCGTCAGAAAAACCCTTCTGCCCCCATTTATTGAGCTGTTACATTTTCCATATAAAAACGATATTATTTATAGAGACAGCAATTTGCGTACCAAATTATCCGCCAGAGCTTTGGTGAATATAATTCATTGATATTTCAACTAAACATGAACGCATCCCCGTGTTCTGTTTTGAGAAATATTGGAGAGCTGGCAACAGAATGAACTATTATATGAGCGATATGGGAACAAAACGCACCCTTTATATTTGTTTTTGATTGACGGGCAAGCCCTGTTTCTGATAATTCATTGCCGCCGTCAGGCATTAACCATCCATTATACCTCATCATAACAAATCGTAAATCGTGCATTCGGCGCCAGACCTGTAACCAAAGGTCTCGGCAGACATATTGTACTATACGCTTGAGGAGACCTCCTGCTAAGGATACCGCATGGAATCATTCAAAAAATACCATCGAATTATTCTGGACAGCATTGCGGACGGCGTTTTCACGGTAGATTTGAACTGGCTTGTCACCTCCTTCAACAAATCCGCCGAGCAGATAACCGGGATTTCAAGAGACAAAGCAATGGGGAAACCGTGCGCTGATGTCTTCAGGGCCGATGTCTGCAAGAATAATTGCACCCTGAGACGGACCATTCAGACCCAGACGCCCATACGCAACATGCCGGTTCACATTGTCAGGGCTGATCAAAAGGTGATTCCCATAAGCGTCAGTACCAGCCTGCTGAAAAATGATGCCGGCGAGGTGATAGGCGGCGTTGAGACCTTTCGAGACCTGTCCGTGGTCAACCGGCTCCAGAGAGAACTTTTCAGACAACATTCCTTTGAAGACATTGTCAGCAAAAATAGACAAATGCTGGAGACTTTCTCTATCCTTCCCCAGATCGCGGCCAGCAACAGCACCGTCCTGATTGAGGGCGCCAGCGGCACGGGAAAAGAGCTGATTGCCAGGGCCATTCACAATAACAGCCCGAGAAAGAACGGACCTTTTATCGCTGTTAACTGCGGCGCCCTGCCGGTTACCCTCTGTGAGTCGGAGCTGTTCGGGTATATGGCCGGCGCATTTACCGATGCCAAGAGAGACAAGCCCGGCCGATTTGCGCTGGCCCAGGACGGCACCATCCTGCTGGACGAGATCGGAGACATATCCCCGACGGTCCAGGTCCGCCTCCTCCGCGTCCTGGAGGAAAAGACCTATGAACCCTTGGGATCCACGAAAGCCGTTGAGACCAATGCCCGGGTGATTACTGCAACGCACCGAAATCTGGAGGAGCTGACCAAACAGGGCCGTTTCCGCGAGGATCTCTACTATCGCATCAATGTGATCAGAATCCACCTGCCGGAATTGCGCGAAAGGAAAGAAGACATTCCACTCCTGGTGGACCATTTCATCGAGCGTTTCAGCCAGTTAAATGGAAAGAAGATCTTCGGGATAAGCCGAGAGGCCATGACCGCGCTTATGCTCTATGATTGGCCCGGCAATGTCCGTGAACTGGAGAATGCCATTGAGCATGCCTTTGTCCTTTGTAATGAAAACATGATCGGTCTGCATCATCTCCCCGATCACCTCATGCCTATAGGCCACTTCCAGCCCTTGCCCAGCGGCTTCACCCTAAGGGAAATTGAAAAACGCGCTATTGAACAGGCACTTGAGAGGAATGACTGGAAGAAAATGGCAACTGCGCGGGAACTGGGCATTGACAAAAACACCCTAAGACGCAAAATCCAGCGCCACGGGATTGCTCCACGGTAAACCGGACGGCCCAGGGATCAGGGCTTCTTTTTTTGCCCCCTTTTTATTGGGCTATTAAAATTTGAAAAAATCCTCCAAAAGAAATATACTCGTATCAGCTCAATACTCAGGGGGATAGCAGTGAAGGTAGTGCCGGGGCAGGAAGATTTTTCTTCCGCTCCGGGCCTCCGGGCTGGCCTTTTCAATGACTTATCTGCGTGGGTCACCTGCGCCTGGAGCACTCTCGCATTCGTCGAGCTGCGGCTTCCCCCACTGATAAGTCACAAAGAGACGGCGCCCTCCCGGCAGTGGCGTCAGAAAAACCCTTCTGCCCCCATTTATTGAGCTGTTACGTTTTTGGCGACCTCATTTAATACCAACGTGCCAATGCAGGTTTGGGAGAATCCGGGCTCGGAAAAGAGTTTCAGCCCATCCCGGCCCCCATAAAACCGCTGAGGTCTTTTATCTGTCCCTGACAGGCCTGCGGTCCTGGCAACCGAATTCAGCGCAGCCCAGGAACGGAGCAAGAAGCAGACAATCCCCACAAAGACCCACGGAACCCAATGACGAGACTTCATGATGATCTCCCCTGAAAAATGAGGCATTATTGAGGGTCAAGGATAAGGCAACGCGTAACAGCTTAATGAACAGGGCCAGGAGGGTTTTTCTTCCTGCCCAGGTGGTACGGTCGCTTTTATCCCCCCAATTATTGAGCTGATACGGCAACCCGATGAATTTCAATTAAAATTATATAACAGGCAGGAGATGCAATTCAAGCGGAATTAGGGCACAAAAAAAGCCCTGTCCATGGCAGGGCTCCTTTCTCGTTATAAGGTATATGGCCTACGGATTGCCGCCATACAGCTCCTTTACTTTGGCCCTGTCAATGGTCCCGTTTTCAAGCATGGGAAGTTCGGCGACAAATTCCACATACTGGGGTTTTTTGTAGCGGGCAATTCGGGCTCCCACAAAATCCTTGAGTTCCTGTTCATCCAGGGATTGCCCCTCCTTGAGTTGGCAGACAGCCTTGATTCCTTCTTTCCACTTTGGGTCCGGGACTCCGAATACCACGGTCTGCAACACTGCCGGGTGCTCTAATATGGTCTTCTCCACCTCTGCCGGATAGACGTTCTCGCCTCCTGGCTTGATGAGTTCCTTTTCGGCCTTGCGGCCCGCGTACCAGAGAAACCCGTCCTCATCGAATCGTCCCTGATCCCCGGTATGATGCCAGCCGTCCCTGAAGGTATAGGCATTGTCTTCCGGGAGTCCCCAGTAGCCTTTGAACACCATGGGGCCTTTTACAGTGATCTCTCCGATCGTGCCCAACGGGACGGGTCGATCGTAATCATCCACCAGCCGCACCTGCGCAAGGGGAAGCACCCTGCCTGCCGCACCCGGTCGATCATTGTAAGGCCCGAAGGCGGCCAGGCACGATGTCTCTGTCTGACCGTACAGGACATAGAAGACGCCCCCGGTAATTTTCTGATATTTCTCAATAGTCTCAGGCGATTCCAGACCAGCCACGGCCCTCAGGGAACGGATGTCGGCCCCTGTCTTTTCATGCTCTTCCAATATGGAGGAAAGGATAGGGGGGAACTCAATCAGCACAGAGACCTTTTTTTCCGAGATGAGTCTGACTGCCTGCACTGCATCAAATTTGCTGACATTTAGATTCAAGGCCCCCGCGTGAAAGGATGCCGTGGCCAGGAATAGCCCGCCCACATGAAAGAGGGGGAGGATATTGAGATGAACATCTTGGGGCATGAGGTGACACAGGTAATCGAAGTGTATATCCGCACACAGGACATTGCCGTGGCTCAGCAGGGCCCCCCTGGGCTTTCCGGCGACCGCCGCGGTATGGATAATGACGAACCCGTCGTCTGTATGGACCTCCTCCGGATCGAAGACATCCCCCTGATCGAGCAAACCCTGAAAATCTGAAAACCGGCCTCCCGAACGTCCTAAATTGAAATATTTCTCTACGGTGGGAAGTTTTCTTTTTACGCCGTTGATGCCTTCTTGAAACTCCTTGTCTGCGAATACCAGCTTGGGCTGACAGTCGTTCAGGTTGTACCCCATCTCTTCGGCGGAGAGCCGCCAGTTGATGGGAAGCATGATAGCTCCCAGGGCCGCGGCCGCGCCATAGAGGAGAAAATACTCGAGACTGTTCTTGCCCACCACCCCGATTCGATCTCCTTTCCGAACACCGGATTTCTGAAGCCCGCAGGCAAGGCGGTTTACCCTTTCCCGATACTCGGAAAAGCTCAATGTCCTGCCGTCATCCACCTCATGCCAGGCCTCTTTAGCACCAAAGGCGCCGGCGTTGCGGGTGATCAGATCATAAAAGGTAAAATCGTATAGTCCCATAATCTTCCTCGCAAAAAAACGCCCTTTGCCGCTGAAGGCCAGCGGCAAAGGGCTCAATAGGTCATCAACTATTGGGCCTGCATTTCATAAGGATAGGTCTTGGACACGCCGTCGGCTGAAAAGGAGAAGGAACACTCGGCAATGTGCACCGGCGTAGTTCCTTCCGGAACTCCTTTCCACCATCTCTCGAGGGCATCCCACGGACTCCAGCCTTTTTCCTTCAGCTTAAAGCCGCCCGTCACCAGCAGACTCAAGAGCGCTGATCTCGCCGTGATCAAGGTGGTCGCACGGATATGGTCGCTCTTGCCAGCCGGGATCCAGTACTGATCATTACAGGTATAGGTCACGACTGCAAAATCCTTGTCGAATTTCACGGTGAAAGTGATTCCGTCCAGCAAGATGGGATAGGGATTCTTGTTCTCGACATTGAACAAAAAGCTCATGGGCAGCATAGCTCCCCTGTTCCCGGCATCTCCCTTGGTGGGTTTCACGGACTTGGCATAATACCAGTATCCGTCGTATTGAGGTATTTCGAATCTTTCAAGGGAAACCTTGGGGGCAATAAAATTTTTTTCAGTGGGTTTGACCTGAGTAGTCACGCAGGACATCAACGCGACGCTTAAACCGAAAATGAGAACAGTCATCAATGCCAGTCTTTTTTTCATAACAGACCTCCATCTGAATGGTTCAGCTCAGCCATCGTTTCCTTCGCTTGTAATGCTTGACCTCGCGAAAGCTCTTTTTGCTTCCGGCGCCCATGCCGAGGTAGAAATCCTTGATATCTTCGTTCTGACTCAATTTCTCAGAGGTGTCATCCATGACAATCCTGCCGGTCTCCATGACGTAGGCATAGGGCGCCACCCGGAGGGCCAGCTTGACATTCTGTTCCACAAGAAGGATGGAAATCTTTTCCTCTTGGTTGAGCCTGGTGACGATATTGAAGATCTCATGGATAAGCATCGGGGCCAGGCCCATGGAAGGCTCATCTAACAGCACCAGCTTGGGCTCGGTCATCAAGGCCCTTCCGACAACGGTCATCTGCTGCTCGCCGCCGCTGATAAACCCGGCGATTTCGTTTCGCTTTTCCACGAGCCTGGGGAAATAGTGATACACCATCTGGAGCTTGTCCTTTACAGACCCCGTCTTTCTCAGGTGAGCTCCGACCTTGAGATTTTCCTCGACGGTCAAGTGCTCGAACACCTTTCGTCCTTCAATGACCTGGACGATCCCCGCCTTGGCGATCTTGGCGGCCCTCTCGTGATGGATGTAGTTCCCTTCGTACAGGATGCCTCCGTCGGTCACCTCGCCGTCTTCGGTCTTGAGCAAACCGGAAACGGCCTTCAGCGTGGTGCTCTTGCCCGCGCCGTTGGCCCCAAGAAGGGCCACGATCCCGCCACGGGGGATCTCAATGGAAACTCCTTTGAGCACCAGGATGACCTCGTGGTACTTGACCTCGATATTATTGATTTTCAGTATTGCCTCTGCATTATCCAAGACCCTACCTCCGGGGCTGATGTTTCCGGTTTTTTACCATCCCAACCACTTGGTTTTCCACAGCTCCGGCCAACGCTTTTTGAGGTCTACATCTTCCACCACATGGAATTTGCCGCCCTTCCATATCTGGATGCGGCACCCCGTAGCGGGCCGGTGATCGGTCGGGGTGAAGCTGATGGGTGCAGCACCCAGGCCTATGTCAAAATTCCTGAGGGTTTCAAACCCTTGTTTCATAATGGCCTCGCCCGCATCTTTCCTGGTCACGTCTACCCCTTTCCTGTCCGCCCGTTTCAGGGCTTCCCAGGTGATCAAGGCGTCTCCCCAGGCCTGGACCGTCCGGTTGAGCCGTTTTCCCAGGGGTACGCCGGGGCTGTATGTTTCGGCCGAAGAAACCACGATATCCATATTCTTTACATTTTGCCCGAAAAAGGCGCACGGCGTGGCGCCCATGACCCCTTCGGCCGCCTCTCCGGCCAGGCGGGGCAGATTTTCATCAAATCCCCAGTTGTCCACGATCCAGTCAGCGCCCAGTCCCAGGGCATAGGCATCGCGGATCGTGGCCGCCACGGACATGGTGGTGTTGCCGTGCCAGAGAACATCCGGCTTGAACGACTTCAGCGCCATGATCTGGCTCTTGGTATCCAGGGCAAAGAGCGATACGTCCTGATCCTCGCCGATCTCAAATCCCAAAAGCCTTGCCTGGTCCTTTATGGCCTTAATGGGGGCGGAGCAGTAAGGCGAGGCAAACATGTAACAGCAGGCAAACCTCGGTTTCCTTTTGCCGAAATCCGGATGGTTCTTCCACTTCTTGTCAAACCAGGCAGTAATCGCGGACCTGGCATTGGTGGAATAGTCGGATGAGAAGAACAGGTTGTAAGGCGTTTTTTTCGGATCAGTCAAATGAGCTGAATAGGATGCCGACACATAAGGGATCTTATCCTTGTTGACCGTGGGAGAGAGGGCCTCGGTATCGCCGGTCCCCCAGCCCATAATGATAACGCTCCCCATCCGTTTCAGCATCTTGTATTTGGTGATGGCCTCCGGAATCCGATACCCATAGTCGAACCAGGTATATTTGATCTTCTTTCCGTTGACGCCTCCGTTGTCGTTAATGTACTTGAAGGCATCCGACATGCCGATGGCATAATCCTTGCCCACGTCCGAGGTGCCGCCGGTCGTATCCATGATCCCGCCGATCCTGATGATATCTTTGGCCGCGGCGACAGTTGAAAATCCTGCCGCGAGGGCCACGCCCAGCAACAATACGAACAACTTCAGAAAGATGCTCTTTTTCATAGATATTTCTCCCTTCGCTATTGTGAAAACATCCTGTTGACCCCTATTGCCCAATGAAGCGATGAAATCGTTTCACCTCCTTTCTATTTTTTGTTGTTAATATTTTGATTGGCCATGCTGTCATGCATTAGACATATCTTGATTATTCGTCAAAACTGAGATCATGTTCCCCGGCTTCATTCAGTAAGAGAATGGCCAAAGGTTGAAGTAGTTTTTGGCCTGCCACCATCTGTAGGCCAGTCCATTGGGCTCATAGATCAAAAAGGCACAGATCGCCAGGCCGAACGCCATGTCTTTGATGTAGGCAAAGTCCATCAGAAGTGAAGGCCAATAATCGGCAAGCGGAATAGCCGCCATCTGGAGGAGTTCCATGACCACTACCATGAAGATGGACCCGAAGATGGCCCCCTGGATGGAACCGACCCCGCCGATCAGGATGACGCCAACCAGCCATAGGGACAAAAACCACTGGAAATGTTCCGGGCTCAGGGCCGCTGTATTGCAGACCCAGAAGGCACCGGCTATGCCCGCCATAAACCCGGCCACAAAAAAGGCCAGGAGCTTGTACCAAACGATATTGATGCCAAGGGCTTCTGCCGCAATGTCATTATCCCGGATGGCCACCCAGGCCCGGCCCGGCTTGGAGCGCAGCAGATTGGCCAGGACTATGACCATCAGCGTCAACAACACAGCCATAAGATAATAGACGCTCCGTTCATTGTCGATGACCCAAGGCCCGATCCTGATAGTGCCCGGAGGAAGGGAAAAGGCCTGGCCCCTGCCGCCGATCTGGCTGATGTACTGGGTCAGGATGAAATCCACGGTAATAAACTGGGCCGCCATGGTGGTCAGGATAAGATAAAAGCCCTTGACCTTTACTGAAGGGAGGCCGAACAGGACGCTCCACAGCCCCGCCGCGATTCCGGCCACAATGATGCTGATGGGATAGGCAAGGCCCGAATCCATAAGGGCGTGGGGCCAGGGGAATTGGAGGATGAGCATGGTGCTGGTGTAGGCCCCTACCGCGATAAAGGCGGCATGACCCAGGGTGAGGAGACCGGAATACCCGATAAGGAGCTGGACTCCAAGGGCCCCCATGGCCGTGTATCCGACCATGGTTCCCACACTCACCCAGTACTCGCCGGCAAACAACGGAATGCCCACAAAGACCGTCAGGAGGAGGAGGATCATCTTTCCTTTGATGAAGCGTGTCTGCCACCATCCCTGGTCCGCAGCATAATTCTGGTGATAATCCCCGCACGGCAACCATACGCTGGACATAGGCGAAACCTCACAACTGTAAAGGGTTTGGAATTCAGGAATTCAGGAATTGAAGATATCCCCGAATCCCTCCAATTTAAAATTTCTCCGAATTTATACCCGTTCGATCCGCTCCCAGCCCCAGAGTCCATAGGGCTTGAAGAGGAGAAAGACGGCCATAAAGGCAAACGGGACAATCTCTTTGACCCCGCCCGGAAAAAACCGATCCAGATAGGTCCCTGAAAAATTCTGGAGCAGGCCAATAAGAATGCCCCCCACAATGGCCCCCGGGACGGAATTGAGCCCGCCCAGGACCACGGCCGGCAAGACCAGCAGCCCCAGATAACCGACAGAGACGTTGATGCCATTGATGTTCCCGAGCAATGCCCCGCCCACGCCTGCGCTCATGAATGCGATGGCCCAGGCCGCGGCATAGACAAACCGGGCACTGACCCCCAAAGAGAGAGCCGCGGTTTCATCGTCGGCCGTGGCCTGCATGGAAAGGCCCCACCGGGTATACTTGAAGAAACAGACGAAAACCACCAGGAGGACAATTGACAGGATAAATGACCATAAATAGACCGGGGATATCTGGAGAAATCCGATTGTAATCGGCTTGATGCTGAAAACAGGCGGATCAAAGACCCGGGTGTCGTTTTTCCAAATATATCCGACAAGGCCCTTTAAGAAAAAGGAGAGTCCCACGGTCACCATGATAACGGCCAAAATGGGTTCGCCGATGAGCTTGTCCAGGAAGATCCGTTCCGTTAGAACACCCAAAATAATTCCCACCACCAGCGTCAACAGAACAGCAGGCACAAAGGGGATGCCGATGCTGTGAAAGGTATAGCTCACATACGCCCCGATAATGGTCAGTTCTCCCATCGCCAGGTTGAGAACCCCCGAGCACTTGTAGATCAGGACCCAGCCCAGGGCCACAAGCGCATAGATGCCCCCCACCATGATCCCTGTGGTCAACGTCATGAAAAACAGTTCCATTGTCTACTTCCCCCTTATAGATGTCTTTGCTGCCTAAGGTCTCCTGCCTGGTCCCTACACATTTACCTTCTGGATGTGCAGGTCGGTCTTGATCCGCTGTTCCCTGCCGTCCTCATAGGTGATCTTGGTGTCCATATGAACGACATCTGCCTCCGAATAGAGCGCATTGACAATATCCTTGTACCGTTCGGCTACAAAGGCCCGTTTCAACTTGGACGTCCGCGTCAGTTCTTCGTCGTCTGCATCAAATACCTTGTAGAGATTGACGAATTTGCGAATTTTGGCCGGGGCAGGGAGATCCTTGTTGGCCTCTTCGATTTGTTTCTGGACCAGGTCATAGACGTCCGGTTTCTGTGAGAGCTCCATGTAGCTGGTATAGTTGATCTTTTTTTCGTCGGCCCATTTCCCAACCACGGAATAATCGATGCACATCACCGCGGTGACGTAATCGCGCTTATCGCCGATCGCCCAGGCCTCCTGGATGAAGGGGCTGAATTTCAGGCGGGTTTCCAGGTATTGGGGCGAAAATGGCCTCCCGTCCGAGAGGGTCATGACGTCCTTGGACCGGTCAAATACCACCAGGTGGCCGTCCTCGTCGATAAAGCCCCGGTCTCCGGAATGGAGCCAGCCGTCCACCAGGGTTTTCCTGGTGGCCTCGTCATTTTTATAATAGCCGATGAATACAGAGGGGCTCTTGGATATGATTTCTCCTTCTTCTGTGATCCTGACCTCTGTTTCCGGGATGGGGGTTCCCACCGTATCAAACTTGACGTCGCCGTCGCGGTGCACGATGGAGATGCCTGCTATCTCGGTCTGCCCGTAGATCTGCTTCAGGTTAACACCCAGGGCGTGGAAAAAGCGGAAATGGTCCGGACCCATGGCCGCGCCCCCTGTATAGCAGTGGCGGAGTCGGGAAAGGCCCAGATGATCTTTGAGCTTCTTCTGCATGATCAGGGAAGCGATCCAATTCAGGAACTTGAGGCCGGCCGGCACAGGCTTCTTGTCAAAGCGAAGATTGGCGGCCTTGTATCCCACATTGGTGGCGAACTCATAGACCTTTCGCTTGATCCAGGTGGAATCGATGTATTTAACCTGGACCTGACGGGTCATTCCCTCGTACAGTCTGGGCGGCGCAAACATGACATGGGGGCCGATCTCCCGAATATTTTCCTGGGCCGTTTCAGGCTCTTCAGGAAAATTGAGAGTGTAGCCTACCTGGAGACCGCAGGAGACGGACATCATCTGCTCGCCGATCCACGCAAAGGGAAGGTAGGAGACAAAATCGTCCGTATCGTAGCAGGGGTCCACGGCCATGAGGTTTCTCCCCATGGTCAGCATGTTCCAGTGGGTCAGTAGGGCCCCTTTGGGAAGGGCCGTAGTCCCGGAAGTGTAAAAAAGGAGACAGACATCGTCGCCTGTCCCTTCATCCACCATTTTTTGAAAGAGATCCGGTTCCTTTTTGTCCAGCGCCTTTCCCAGCTCCTGGACCTTCTTGATGCTGATGAGGAAATCCTGGCGGTAGTTTCGCATCCCCTTGGGATCATCCCAAATGATGGTCTGCAGCTTGGGGCAATCATCCTTGATCAATAGCGCCTTGTCCACCTCTTCCTGGGTCTCGCCCACAAAAAACTTGGAGTCCGAGTGATCGATGATATACTTGACCTCCTCCATCATGCAGTCCTGGAACAGCCAGACCGCAACACCGCCCGCACACAGGGCGGCCATCTCCGCCCAGAGACCCTCAGGCCGGTTGTCTCCGATCATGGCCACCTTATCCCCGCGTTTCAACCCGAGACTGACCATGCCCAGACACAGATATTTCACATTGTCATAGTAGTCCTGCCAGGTAAAAGGGATCCAGATCCCGAATTCCTTCTCCCGCATGGCCACTTTACTGCTTCCGTACCTTTTACACTGGCTGACAAAAAGCTTGGGGATCGTGAGGCCCTTGGTGATTTCCATCCCGTTTCCACCCATCGTCTTTGTTACCTCCTTGTGGAATACAAATCCTCTTCGCCCAGGTAGGCCTTTACGACCTCCGGATTCCTCTGAACCTCCTCGGGAGGGCCGTCCATAATCTGGTAGCCGAAATTGAGCACATTAACCCTGTGTGAAATATCCATGACCACACCCATATCGTGTTCCACCAAAAGGCAGGTGACTTTCCAGCGCTCTTCTTCATTGATGTCGAGGATAAACCGGGCCATATCCTCCACTTCCTCCAGATTCAATCCGGCCAGCGGCTCGTCCAGCAAAATGAGCTCGGGGTTCAAGGCCAATGCCCTTCCCAATTCCACACGCTTCTGGAGTCCGTAGGGGAGCATATGGGCGGGCTTGTCCCGGATGCTCTCGATTTCGAGGAGGTCAATGATTTCTTCCTCAATGAACTGCCTCGAGGCAATTTCTTCCCGCTTGGTCTTTCCTATGTATACGGAACCGCTGAGGATGCCGCTCTTGAGGTGGATATGCCGACCCAGGCGGATATTGTCGAGCACTGTCATCCCGCCAAAAAGCTCCAATTTTTGAAAAGTACGGGATATGCCGCGCTCTGCCCTTTTATGGGGCTTCAGATGGGTGACCTCTTCCCCCTTGAAGTAGATCTTTCCCTTTTGGGGTCTGTACAGCCCGTTGATGCAGTTCATCATCACGGTCTTGCCGGCGCCGTTAGGACCGATGATCGAATGGATTTCCCCCTTTTTAACCTCCAGGTTTACTCCGCTCAAGGCGGATACCTTTCCGAAAAACATGTGAATATCTTCAAGTTTCAGAATGGTTTCGCCTTCTTTGAGTCCACCCCCCTGAACCATATCACGGGCCTCCATTTTGCAATTTTAAAATTGTTTTAATAAATTGAAAAGGACTGCCAACGCTGTCTTGTCTTTGCGGCCGGAGTTTCGGGGCCCACGGCGGATTATGCCGGGTACGGCTTTTCCCCTACAGAAAACGCCGGTGGGCACACTCCACACCC
>JAGHEC010000189.1 GCA_021159525.1 Deltaproteobacteria bacterium
ATCCTTCGGATGGGTCCCCGGTTTGTCCTCGCTTTGCTCGGACTCCCCATCCTTCGGATGGGTCCCCGGTTTCGTGACTTATCAGTGGGGGAAGCCGCAGCTCGACGAAGTCGAGAATGCCAAAGGGGCAAAAGTGTCCCCCGCAGATAAGTCACTGAAGAGACCAGCCCGGAGGCCCGGAGCACAAGAAAAATCTTCCTGCCCCGGTGGTACGGTCGCTGTTATCCCCCCAATTATTGAGCTGATGCGATTTATTCATATCAGTATATCAGGGAGATCTCAAGACCCCGTGAACGGTTACTCAAAAACAGAGGCCGAGACCGTGGTGGACAGGGTGGACAGGGAACAAAGGGACTTTTTCAAGAGCGTTTACGGGAAAAAGGAGGCCTCCTCGTATGAATTTGATATCATTATCAATTTCGATCATATTCCCCATCCGGAGGGGGCGGCGGAGATCGTTGTTCAGTCCTTCAGAGTAAAATTCCAGTAAGCGTTCACATTCTGAAGGTCCGGTCTACAGGTAGGGGGAAGGCCCATGCGTTCCTGTCCCGGCCCCCCCCCTATTCAAAATTCCAGGTGACATCCTTCCTCATTTTATATAACATGCACAAGATAGTGCTGTTCCGGAGCTCAAGGGTTTAGCGCTCCGATGTCCGCACCCAGGCTGAATCGAGGGGGAAGAGACCAGCCCGGAGGCCCGGAGCGGAAGAAAAATTCTTCTGCCCCGGCACTAGGTTCGCAGTTATCCCCCTAATTATTGAGGTGATACGTTTTGGTGGATTTTACCAAGGAGTTCTGTCGCGATTATGCCAATCCGACCGGAACCCGGGGGCTGAGATGAACCGTCAAAGAGATATAGAAACCGAGAGCCGTGTCGCTCATAATGCGGGAGGCCCCCCGATAATTCGGAGGGGGTCCCAGTCCGGGGTCCCCCTAAGGGCCGCCATTATCGGCGGGGGCAAGGCCTGCGATGATCTCCTGATCCTTTTCAGCCAGGAACGGCTCAAGCGGTTGAATATGGAGATCGTGGGCGTGGCCGACCGCGTCCCCACTGCACCGGGCATCTCCAGGGCCCAACAAATGGGGATCTTTACTACCCACGATTTCAAAGAGTTGTATCGCATCCCCGGCCTGAATCTCCTAATTGAATTAACCGGGTCGAATCAGGTACGGGAAGAGATCATCCGCACGAAGCCCCTGGATATCAGCTCCATCGATCACAGGGGGGCCCGGCTCCTGTGGGACCTGATCCAGATCGAGAACGAGAAGCAGCAGGTCCGGCGGGAGGCGGAACAGAAACTGCGCCAGTTTTTGGAATCAGCCCAGGATATCATCTGCATCAAGGACCTGGATGGCCGATATCTCTATGTCAATCCCGCCACTATGCACTATATCAGCAAGACCCGAGAAGAGCTAATCGGCAAGACCGACGCGGAAATATTCAAGGCCCCTCTTGCCAGGGCCATGGCAGCCCACGATCAGCAGGTCCTGGACCAACAGCGGACCCTCTTTTTTAATGAAAAGATGACCGTCAACGGTCAAACCTTCCATTTCCATACGGTCCGCTTTCCCATCCTGAACGAGCAAGGCGAAATGACCTCGTTCGCTGTCATGGCAAGGGATATGACCGAGGAGATCGAACTCCAGGAACAGGTGCGCCGGCACAAGGAATATCTGGAAAATATCCTGGCCAACTCTTCTGACATGATCATCACCACCAATCTCAAAGGCCGCATCGTGACCTTCAACCCTGCAGGCGAGCGGATGCTGGGCCACACCCGCGATGAGATCATCGGCCAGGGCATCGACAGGTTATGGAAGGCGCCGGAGGCGCGTCGCAAGCTCATGGCCGAGGTGAAACAGCAGGGCGCAGTCAGCAATTTTCCTGTTACCCTCGTTTCCAAGGATGGCCGCAACGTCGAAATCCGCCTTTCCCTGTCGCAGTTGAAAGACAGCGCAGGCCGCGTGTTGGGAACCGTGGGAATCAGCAGGGACGTGACCGAGGAAAACCGTCTGCGTCAGCAGCTGATGGAACAGGAACGCCTTGCTGCCGTGGGCGAGACCGTGGCAGGGATCACCCATTGTATAAAAAATGTCCTCAACGGACTCAAGGGCGGGTCCTATATGCTGAATGTCGGGCTAAAGCGCAATAACGACAAGCTGGTGAAAGAGGGATGGGACAATGTTCAGAAAGGAATCGAGAGAATCAGCCGGCTCAGCCTCGACATGCTCAGCTACTGCCGCGACAGGAAACCGACGCCAGTCCCTACGGATCCCGTGAAACTGGTCCGGGATACCATCGACCTCATCTCCGCCTCCGCAGCCAAGGACGGGATTACCGTCTCTCTCAAAGGGGACAAAGGCCCGTCTGTGATGATGGACCCGGATACCGTGGGCCGGGCCCTTTTGAACCTGATCAGCAATGCAGTGGATGCATGCAGGGAGAAATCGTATGCACCGGGGGAAACCCCCGCGGTCAATGTGCGGGTGAAACGGTCAAACGGGGAGCTCTGGTTTGTGGTGGCGGACAACGGCGTGGGCATGACCGAAGAAACGCGGAGCAAGCTCTTTTCCCGGTTTTTCAGCACCAAGGAAGGACGGGGCACAGGCCTTGGCCTGTGCGTGACGCAAAAGCTGGTCAAGGAGCACGGGGGCTATGTGACCGTCGAATCATCCCCGGGCAAAGGATCGGTCTTTACAATCCGAATTAAAGAGATAAAATAGGGATGTGGGGAATGAAATTGAGGGATTCCGAAATCAGGAAGTTAAGGAACGCAAAATGTAACAGCTCAATAAATGGGGGCAGAAGGGTTTTTCTGACGCGACTGCCGGGAGGGCGCCGTCTCTTTGTGACTTATCAGTGGGGGAAGCCGCAGCTCGACGAAGTCGAGAATGCCAAAGGGGC
>JAGHEC010000260.1 GCA_021159525.1 Deltaproteobacteria bacterium
CACCAAGTATTTGTCCGATGAAAAGGCGATCGGCAGGGTGCTCCGGAATGTGCTCATCTACACCCCGGAAGACACCGAGAAACTGATCGTCATCTGCAAGCGGTTTGATCTGGATGTGCTCAAGGTGACGGTCTGCCCCAGGGTCCTGGCGGATTTTTTTGCAGGCAAGATCGACGCGGAGGTCTTTGCCCGACACATTGGGGTTGAGCCGGCAAAAACCGGGACCGAGATCCCCCCGGGCAGCATCACGTCCGGAGACCCGCCCAAGGTCCGGGCCACCCTGGGGATCAAGCCTGATTTTGAACCCTATCTGAACGACCCCTCCGGGTTTTTCAAGTTCCGGGCAGGCTTAGAACCCTATGCCAGGTACTATCCCTGGGCAGGGGCAGTTGCGGATGCCCGCATGTCCATCCCCTTCTATTCCAATGTCAGCACAAGCAACCCCACGCTTAAAGGAGACGAGGTGGTGCGCAGTGACTTTACGGACTACCTGAGCAAGGATATCAGCATTGACAAGCTCATGTTTACCCAGATGGCCCACCTAAGCGATCAGACCTTCGGGAGCGTGAGCGTGGGGGCCTTGGAATACATGTATACCGGGGCCAGCGTCCAGATTTTGCATTATATCGGCGAAGGGAGACTGGCCCTGGGGATCCAGGGCGACTTTGGCATCAGGCGCAAGCCCGGGGAGCTTCTGGGAGTCAAGGATTTTACGGCCTATGATGTTTTGGGCAATTTCTATTATTCCGTGCCCTATGTGAACGTGGTGCTGGGGGCCCAGGTGGGACAGTTCATGGCAAAGGACCGGGGTGTTCGCTTAACTGTGAGCAGGGAATATGCTACCGGCGCTATGTGCGGGGCCTGGTATACCCTGACCAATACCAGCGAGCTGAGTTCGTTCAACAAGGGCTATCGCGACAAGGGCGTCTTTGTCAGCCTGCCGGTGGAGATGTTCAAGACTACGCCTGATCCGCGTCGATACAACTATGCGTTTACGCCCTGGACCAGGGATGTGGGACAGACGATAGAGACCACCTACGACTTATATGGTACGGCCTTTGGCCTGCTTCCCTTTAATTTCAAGAAAAACATCGACAGGTTGAAGGAGTAGGCTGCAGAACCCGCGGAAGCACAGAGAAAACCACAGTGCTTTATAGCCTGAACGCTGCAATGGGTTCAGACGGCGGTCTTGCGGCGACTTAGGATTCGGCCGGTTATAGCTGAAATATCGTTTAGCATTTCAGTAACCCTTCACGGGGGCTTGAGATCTCCTTGATATATTGATATGAGAAAATCGTATCAGCTCAAAGACACGGCGCCCTCCCGGCAGTCGCGTCAGAAAAACCCTTCTGCCCCCATTTATTGAGCGATTACGTTCTGTGGCTGATTGGGATGGTTCGGGTATGGGTCAGGGAAAAATTGTTGAATATATTGATGAGGGACGGTTTGTGTGCACGGTCTGTCTCCAGGACAAGGGCGGCAGGCTCCATGTGCTGACCCGTTCCAATCGGGAGATTAACCTGTCGCCCAAGAGGGCCATCCTTATTTCCGACCCTGTCCTGAATGTGTCCCTGCCAAGGGATGATCTCATGGAACGGCTGAAACAAACAGAGGAGACCCGGGTTCGCCTCAAGCAAGAGATCGATGTGGAGGGTTTGTGGGAACTGGTCAGGGACGAAGAAGAGGCCTTTGATCCAACCTATCTGGCCCAGCTGGTCTTTGGGGAAGCCGTGTCGGGGAATCACTGCTCGGCCGTGATACGGGCCTTGTTTGAAAACCGTCTCTATTTCAAGATGAAAAACGGGGCATTTTTGCCGCACTCTGTGGAAAAGGTGGAAGAGATCATCCGGCAGGAGGCCGAAGCAGCACAAGAGGCGGAAAGACTGAGCCAGTGGAGCCAATGGCTGAAAGACATTCAGGAGGGTACGGGGGCTGAAAACCCGCCTTTCAGGGCCGATATTGTCCGGTTGCTTGTGCAGTTGGCCCTCTATGGAAAAGAGGCGCCTGAATTCAAGGCAGGCCGGGAACTCCTTTCCCGCGTGGGCATATCCGATATCCAGCAGGCCCGGTCTTTGCTCATCAGGCTGGGCGAATGGGAAGAAGACGAGAACCTGGACCTGCTGCGCTCCGGGCTGGGTCCGTCGTTCACCCGGGAGCAGATGGCCGCATCCGCGCGCCTGGCGGCCCGGGACCTGGATCTCACCGGCAGGGAAGACCTGCGGGACATGCCTGTCCTGACCATTGACGGGCCCATGACCCGGGATTTTGACGATGCGGTGAGCCTGGAACAGACCGGCGATGAGCTGCTTTTAGGGGTGCACATCGCGGATGTATCCGATGTTGTTCCCGCGGAGAGCATCCTGGACGAGGCTGCTGCGGAAAGGGCCGCGTCCCAATATCTCCCGAGGCGCCAGATCCCCATGTTTCCGGAGGATCTCTCGAGCGACATCCTGAGCCTGAGACAAGGCCGGGACCGCAATGCCATTTCCCTCCTGGCCCGTTTTGACAGATCCGGGGGTCTGATCGGCTGCCGCTTTGTCCCCACGGTCATTCGGGTGAGGAAGCGCCTCCTGTATGAAGACGTGAACCAGGTGGTGGCGCAGGACAGCCTGCTCATGGAAATGCACCGGCTCAGCCAGCGTCTGAGGCAGAACAGGATGGACCAGGGGGCCTTGAGCCTTTCCCTCCCTGAACCCGAGGTGAGGTTCAACGGAAACGGCCTTCCCTCGGTGGAATTGGTGGAACCGGAAACTCCTTCCCGCATGATCGTTGCGGAATTCATGATCCTTTACAACTGGCTGGCGGCCAGATTCTGCCTTGAGAATGAGATCCCTATCCTCTTTCGGAGTCAGCCGGGTCCCAGCGAAAGGCTGCCCCTGGATGAAAAGGGATATCTCTATTATGTGTTTCAGCAGCGCCGGAAATTGAGTCCCCTCAGCATTCAGACCGACCCGGGGCCTCATGCCGGATTGGGGGTGGATGTCTATGTCCATGCCACATCTCCCATCCGGCGATACCTGGATCTGGTCAACCAGAGGCAGATCCACCATTATCTCCTGCAAAAGGAGATGCCGTATGATGAGAAACAGCTGGAGCAGATTCGAATTGCTGCGGAGCCCACCCTGAAGAAGCTGGCCTTGATCAAACGGAATCGCCTGCGGTACTGGGTGCTGAAATACCTGAGCCTGAACCGGGGCAGGAAACTGAAGGCCCTGGTCCTGGATGAACTCAAGACCAGATACCGCGTGGTTCTGACGGACTTTCTCATGTTGGCAGACCTGAAACGGAAAAACGGGGTGATCCTCGGGCAGGGACAGGAAGTCTGGGTGCGGGTTGTCAAGGCGGATCCGTGGGAGGATGTGCTCGTCATTGAGCATGTAGACCAATAGCCGCAGAAACCACAGAATCACACGGAAAGGCACGGAATTTTATGAATTGGGGGGATAACGGCGACCGTACCACCGGGGCAGGAAGATTTTTCTTGTGCTCCAGCCCAAAGGGTGGGGTCTGAGTCGAGCGAAGCGAGCGAAGAAGAGACGGCGCCCTCCAGGCAGTCGCGTCAGAAAAACCCTCCTGCCCCGGGTTATTTGGTTGTTACATCAGAGGGGTCTTTTCTTCTTCGGGAATTGTTGGTATCTGTATTATTGGTAGTCTCATGCATTGGGCATATAGCACACACCCTGACCAATGTCCAGCAC
>JAGHEC010000450.1 GCA_021159525.1 Deltaproteobacteria bacterium
AGCAGGTTAGATACAGATATTTGCTCGATAATTTCGAGCAGTTGCAAAATCAGAGGGGTCTTTTCTTCTTCGGGAATTGTTGGTATCTGTATTATTGGTAGTCTCATGCATTGCGCATATAGCACACACCCTGAGCAATGTCCAGCACTTTTTTATGTATTACCCGAACTTATTGAGAAGTTACGCGAATATCAGCTAACCCCTTGATTTTATTATGGTGGGCGATGGGCGACTCGAACGCCCGACCTTTGGTTCCGGAGACCAACGCTCTATCCACCTGAGCTAATCGCCCACTGGAAGTGATTCCTATCAGATTTTTGCCGTCAGGTCAAGGGACATTCAAGGGAATTTAATGGCCCGTGCTGCGGCCCTATTCACTATAGTATTTGAAGCGCTTCCAGGCCAGGTCCTTGAGCCGCTTAAGGAGTTCGGGCAAGGTCTTCCCCACATCTGCTATCTGCCATTCCATGACCTCTGTAGGTTCAGCGACTGTGAGCGTTACGGTCCGTTTTCCCTGTGGACTCACGATGCCCACCTCGCCGATCATTTCGCCCGGACCTAATTCTCTTACCACATAACCGCTTTCCGCTACCACCTGTACATTGCCGGAGGCAATCAGGCCTATGGTCCCCGACGCACTTTCGCCTTTGCGGTAGATGGCCTCGCCCGGAGAAAAGAGCCTGATGTGTCCCCTGTCAATAAACGCCTTAACGACGGAAGGGTCCAGGTCCTTAAAAAGCTCACTGCCCTTGGCCACATTCCTTATGCTCTCTGCATCCATGGAGAAGCCCCTTTCCTATGAGTTTCAGAACAGGTCCATCACTTATCTGTTACATATTGCCCCTTGTTCAATGTCCACTTAGCCAAGAATCATGGCGCAGGCGCCGTCGCCCGGCAAAGGCCGGGGCCGGGCACGCCTGAAACAAGCGGATTTCTCGCAACATCTCAACATACCGGGCTCACGCCTGAATTCCGAAATATGGCAACGCTCGCGCCCCCTGCATCAGGCCTTATCCAACGGATCCGGCGCCAGGAGATCGAGCCCCCACTGCTTTACGGCCGCCATGCCCCCCTGGAGGTTATAGGTATCATGGATGGCTGCCTGGTCCAGCATGATCTGGGCCTCATAGGACCGGACGCCCGTGTTGCATATAAGGACCAGCTTTTTGTCTTTCGGCACTTCTTCCATGCGGTCGGTCAACTCGTCCTGGGGGATGCTCTTCCAATGTTCCGGATACCTCTTGACAAAGTCTTCGGCATTTCCCCAGCCGCGACAGTCCAGAAAGACGATGTCACCCCGATCCCTGTTCAGCCACCATTCGGCAAACTGGTCCGCGTCTATGACCCTGTTCTTGCCCTGCAGGGTGTTTTCGGCTGTATTGCCCAGTGCATTGAGCACATCCATGGCCGATGAGAAGGGAGGAGCATAGGGGAGTTCCAGGTTGCTGATATCCGCGGTTGTGGGCCGATGCCTCAGGATAGCTGCCACGGCGCTGACCCGTGCAAACATACCTGAGGTTATGCCCCCGAGCCCCTGTATGCCCAATACCCTGCCGGCGCCCTTTTCCACCACCAGCTCAAGGTACACCAGCTCCTTTTCCGGGTAAAAGTGGGCCCGGTCGAATTGGACCACAAACACGCTCAGTGCGTCGAAACCCTGGGATTTGGCCCTCTCCAGGCTCAACCCGGCGCTGGCAATAGACAAATCAAAGAGCTTGATGACAAAGGTCCCCACAGCCCCTTCAAAGACCGCGTTGCCACCCGCGAGGTTGGTGCCGATCACGCGTCCCTGACGGTTGGCGAGAGACCCTGAAGGAAAGCAGGCCGGTTTTCCGGTTACCAGGTCCATAATCTCCACACAGTCGCCCCCTGCATAGATATGGGGATCCGAGGTCTGCATCCTTTCGTTCACCACAATGGCCCCGCGAGGTGAGACCTTAAGCCCTGCATCCCTGGCAAGGTCAGTATTGGGTGCCACCCCGACAGCCATGATCACCAGATCCGCCTCCAATGTCCGTTTGTCAGTCACCACGCGCGCTACGCGGCCGTTCCCCTCAAAACGCTGCACCTTTTCCTTTAGGTAGATGGCTATCCCGTTTTTCCCCATTTGATGCTGTCCCATCCGTGCCATGACCGGGCTCACGATCCCGGGCAGGATCTGGTCGGCGATTTCCACTACCGAGGTCTCAATTCCCCAGAGATCGGCCAGGGCCTCGGCCATTTCAAGACCAATGGCCCCTCCGCCGACAATAACGGCCTTATCAACGCTGCCTCCGGCCACCTCGTTTTTGATAGCCACAGCCCCGGCCAGATCCGATACCGTAAAAATCCCTTTTAAATCAGCGCCCGGGACCTGAAGTCGTCTGGGTCGGCTGCCGGTGGCAATGACCAGTTGATCATAGGGGAGGACGTGGTTCTCTCCATTCAAGATATCCTGCACATGAAGCTGCTTTCGGGGCCGGTCTATGGAGACAGCCCTCATATGCATGAGGACATGGATGTCCTTTGCATTTTTGAAGAATTTGTCATCGCGAAGCATATGAAAGCTGGTGGACCGGAGCTGACCGGCATCGCTCACGTCGCCAGACACAAAATAGGGGATCCCGCATCCCCCGTAAGAGATCAAATCGCTCTGATCGATCATGGTCACCTTGGCCTGGGGCGCCAGTCGCTTGAAACGGCAGGCAGCCTTGGGACCCAGGGCCACCGCACCCACAATGACTACATTTTGACTCCTATTCATATGAAGACCCCTTGTTTTCGTAATTGAACAGGCTTCTCTTATAAACCATCGACAGAAAGATTTCCAATAGTTTTGCCAATGAACTACCCCGCCGCAAGGTATGGCGTATAAAAATGACTGTTTTATCGTATCAGCTCAATAATTACTGCTTGACCGAAAAGCCTGTTTTTTCGGTCAAGAAATTCGAAATCCGAAGCACGAAATACGAAACAATGACCGAAACAGCAATCTCCCAATGACAAAAAGATAATATTTACAGCGTGTTGGTTTAGCTCATTTTGTCATTTGATATTCGAGTTTGTTGCGGATTTTGATATTCGGATTTTGCCTGAACAGGATTTTTCTCCCGCTCCGGGCCTCCGGGCTGGTCTCTTCAGTGACTTATCTGCGTGGGACACCCGCCTGCCAAGCCCAATTGAGCGCTCTTGCCAAGACTTTCGTCCCGTGGATCTGCGATGGCAGAAGGAAGTAACATGGGTAACAAGGCAATGGCGGGCAGGCTTGCCCCTTTGGCATTCTCGACTTTGTCGAGCTGCGGCTTCCCCACTGATAAGTCACGAAACCGGGGACCCATCCGAAGGATGGGGAGTCCGAGCAAAGCGAGGACAAACCGGGGACCCATCCGAAGGATGGGGTCTGAGTCGAGCGAAGCGAGCGAAGAAGAGACGCCGCCCTCCCGGCAGTCGCGTCAGAAACACCTTTCCGCCGCTATTTATTGAACTATTATCCCTTGATTGATGATTTTCAGGCCGAACTCGGAAATTCTATAAAAGGCCGGAACTCCATCATGTCAAGGTCGTCTATCATGCGACAAAACACGTGCGGGAATGCCGCACCGTCACGAATCAGCCTGTTTTTTCTGGCGATCCCGGATCAGGGCTATGACCAAGAGGAGCCCCAGCACGCCTGCCAGAGTTATCCATGCCCAGCGAAACCTGCGAAACACACTTTCATCCTGGGCAACTGTGATAAGGGATCTGGCAAGGGCCGTGTGGTGGATTCCCTCTGAATCGTATTCAAAATAGCAGAAGACCGGGTACGAGGCCCCGCCCAGGGCCGAGAAATTGTGGATTGCGAATTCCACGCTCTTTTCAGACCTTGGATCGATCTCAAAGACGGTTTGGGACCGCGGCGAGGAAAACTCCTTGGGCAGAACCAGTGTGGCAGAAACCCTTTCAGGCTTCTGCCCCAGGTTTTTCACGTCAAACCGCAGGGCCCCGGTCCCCCGAAGGGTCATGTCGCGGGTAACGACAGCCATATCAGGATTGACCGCCTCCCCGATGCGGAAGGTCATTCCTGACAGGGCCGAAAAGGGGTACTGGTTGCCATCGTGAAAATCTACCCGCACGGTCATGGGATATCGGCCTTTGCCGACCCCCTTGATCTCTCTTTCAAAGAAGCCCTCGGCTGACTGGCCAGGGTCGAGCTGCGCCACCACCGGCGAGGCATCGGAAAGCCCCAGGGCCGTCAGATGAATCTGCACATTGCAGGCCCGGGCCGTCCCCTTGTTGGTGACGACAACCCTGACTGCAATGCGGTCGGCCGTGGATTCCACGGTTGTCTCTGTTTCCATTTTGAGAGTCTCTGCGGCAAGGCCCGGAGCGATGCAAAAAAGGCTGCAGCAGAGGACCCAGAGACCTGTCCGTAAAACAGATGGAAATCTCATACGATTCGAGCTCCTCTAAACGGGTCAGGGAATTGGCTTAGTGTATAGCAGATGCTCCCCTGTTTTTGAAGCCAAATCATACCCAACGAATTCCCGGCTTGAAAATGAAAAACAGATAGGTTAGACTTTTTAGAGTGGGCTGACGGCCGCAACCAAACAGGTTTCACCCAAAGTCCCGCAGTGTTAAGGTCGGGCGGGGTGGGGTCACTGCCTCCCCTCCAAGACGGGACAAAAACCGCTTACAGCTCCTCAGAACGGCAGCAGAGCGCTCGAATTCGTTCTGATCCAGCCCCAAGGACATACTCTCATAAGACGGTAGTCCTTTGCTGCCTTTCCATAAAGGCTATTACGAGTCAGGGGGCGGCCGACGAGCGTCACGTATGCATTTTATTGTCCCGTCATGGAGGGGAGGCAGTGACCCTCAAACCGCGGGCGGGAAAAACCGAATACAGCCGGGGGCCGGGACAAAAACCGAGTACAGCTCCTCAGAACGGCAGCAGAGCGCTCGAATTCGTTCTGATCCAGCCCCAAGGATAGCCTTTCATAAGACGGCAGTCCTTTGCTGCCTTTCCATAAAGGCTATTACGAGTCAGGGGGCGGCCGACGAGCGTCACGTATG
>JAGHEC010000297.1 GCA_021159525.1 Deltaproteobacteria bacterium
GTTTGAACATGTAGAACTAAAAACCTTTGTTATTACAATATATTGCAATTGAAGTTTCGTCGCAGCTGCAGATCTTTATTGGATTTCCCGCTTAGAACAAATTTACGGTGGGCCGGAATGACGGTTTACAATCCGCGTCAAGGAGGCTATGGTATCTTCGGGGGCTGCGGGGGAGGGGAGGCCGCCGGAGCTTTTTGAGGTGACAGGACCCTACAAGAACAAGGAAGGCAGACGGGAGGAACCATGAGATTGCACCATATTGCCCTGAGCTCGCGTTCGCGGGAGAATGCAAACCGATTTTATAAAGATATCCTGAAGTTAAATGAGATCAAAAGCTCCCGGATGACAAATGACCTGTCCAGGGACATCTTCGGAGTGGATCTGGAATGCGAACTGATTTTGTACGGAAACGATGATTTGGCCATAGAGGTCTTTGTCACAGAGCGAATTTCCCCTCGAGGCCCGTCTGTTGCCCATATATGTCTTCAGGTAGAGGATCGGGAGGTATTCCTGGAGACATGCCAGGCGGCCGGTCTGAGGGTCAGGCTTATTCCCAGGGGAGAGTGGAAGATCTGCTTTGTAGAGGATTTTGACGGAAATCTGTTCGAAATCAAGCAGGAGACCCCCGGTGGCAGTGCGTTGCAGAGATGAAGATCTTGCGGAAGTGATTGAAAGATTCACGGGTTGCAGGGGCATCGGGCCTCCAAGATGATCCTCTTAAAGGGGGTTCTGTCAAGTATCATCAAGAGGGAAGCCGTCATGAACCGCATCTTGTGCTCTTTGCTCGTTGGTCTTTTGAGCCTGATTATGGGGGGCGTTTTGTTTTGCTCTGCCCAGGAAAGAGATCATTTTGCCCGTTTGCGTGAGGCCATGGTGGCCTCCCAGATAGTTGACAGGGGGATAACGGATCCTGCGGTGTTGAAGGCCATACGAAAGGTGCCCAGGCACCTTTTTGTACCCGAGAGATACCGGTCTGCGGCCTACAGGGACCATCCCCTTCCGATCGGCAGTGGCCAGACCATCTCCCAGCCTTACATTGTGGCCTTCATGACCGAGGCACTGAGTCTCAAGTCCGGGGACAGGGTCCTCGAAATCGGGACCGGCTCAGGGTATCAGGCTGCGGTCCTGGCAGAGATCGTCCAGGAAGTCTATTCCATCGAGATCGTGGAGATCCTGGGGAAAAGGGCTAAAGGGACCTTAAGCCGGTTGGGATATGCCAACATCCATATCCGGATCGGAGACGGCTACAGGGGATGGCCTGAGAAGGCCCCCTTTGACGCGATTATTGTCACATGCGCCCCCACGCAGATCCCCCGGCCCCTCATCGAGCAGTTGGCGGAAGGGGCCCGCATGGTCATCCCGGTAGGAAGGAAAGGGGCCGTTCAGAGACTCGTGGTGGGGGTCAAGACTGGGACAGCGCTCCAGATGGAACAGGCCATGCCGGTCCGGTTTGTGCCTATGGTGAGGGAAAGATGAGTGACGATTGGAGGAGTACATGAGCGGCAAAACCCTCGGATGCGAGACCCTTCACAAGGGGAGGGTGTTTAGCCTGGTCAGAGAAAGGGTGGCTTTGGAAAACGGCATTGCCATTGATCTGGACATCATCCGTCATCCGGGGGCTGCGGCAATGGTTCCTCTGACCGAAAAAAGGACCCTCATGATGATTCGGCAGTATCGCCATGCCGTGGGCGGGTTTATCTGGGAGATCCCGGCGGGGACCCTGGATTCCGCTGAAACGCCCCTTGAATGCGCAAAACGAGAGCTGGTGGAAGAAATCGGATACTGGGCCCGTACCTGGCACAAACTGGGAGAGATCACCCCGGTGCCGGGTTACTCGGATGAGCGGATCCATGTCTTCTGCGCCATGGGCCTCTCTCCCGCGGTTCAGCATCTGGACAAAGATGAGATCCTGCATGTGCATGAGATAAGGTTCGAGGAGGCACTCAAGATGGTGGAGAGGGGCGAGATAAGTGATGCCAAGACCATATCAGGACTTTTCATGGCAAAGCTGCGGCTGGATCGCGGTTTCATGTGATTGGCCGGATGCCATTTTCGGGATGCGACGGAGACTGATTGGGAATGATACCGGCAAAAGATTTTCTCTTAGGACACCCGGTGGCGGCCTCTGCGCCCTGCCGCATTGATTCGGGAGGCACATGGGACATCAAGGCCCTGGCCCTTCCCTTTGAGCGGATTCGACCGACTACCGTCAACATGGCCCTTACGCTGCGCAGCAAGGTCACTCTCTATCCCTACGAGCCGGGTATAGTCAAGATCCATTCGGCCGGTTTTAGCCTTTCTGAAATCTTTCCTGCGGACAGACTCCCTTTCGATACCAGGTTCGGCCTCTTCTTTGCCGCAGTTTCCTATTTTGGCCTTCACGGCATCGAGGTGCGGATCGATTCTCAGTCGCCTGTGAAGTCGGCCATGGGCGGATCCAGTACGGCCCTGGTCGCCCTTATCAAGGCCTTGTGCGTGGCCGTGGGGGGCACCCGTGGAAGGCCTCTTTCCCGGGGGGAAATCCTTTACCTCGGATATCATCTGGAGGACGGGGTCAGCGGCGGCAACTGCGGGATCCAGGACCAGGCGGCTGCGGTATACGGTGGTGTCCAGGAGTGGGAATGGCGGTATGGTCATGGGAAATCGGTTTTCAAGCGGCGGCCGCTTCTGGACCGCAAGGGCCAACAGGCCCTTTCAAGACGCCTTTTGGTGGCGTACACAGGGAAGCCCCATACGGCCCTCAAAATCAATCGTCAATGGATCCGGGATTTTGTTTCCGGCAGAACCCGGGCAGGATGGCTCAAGGTCAATGAGACGGTGCGCAGTTTCGGAGTGGCTGTAGCGGCCAAAGACTGGAACCAGGCGGCTCGCCTGATCCGGGAGGAAATGGCGGTCAGGAGGGAGATAACGCCGGAGGCCCTGACCCCGCTTTCCCGGGAACTCATAGAAAAGGCGGAGGATGGCGGGTGCGGCGCCAGGTTTACGGGGGCCGGTGCGGGGGGCTCCCTCTGGGCCATAGGAGACGTGGAGCGGATTGATAACCTGAGATCCGTGTGGGAAAGGCGACTGGCGGGGGTCAAGGGGGCCAGACTTCTAAACTGCACGATCGATCCGTCAGGTGTTATTGAAGAATCTGTCCCATAAAGCCTGAAGGGTTGCCTGCCTCCGATCCGGATCAGTTTAATTCACGGGTGCAGATACGCTTGGCCTGACCTGTTTCGAAAAGGGTGCGAAGTTCCTGGAGGAGGGCGTTTGTGGCCTGCTCCACCATCAGAATGTCTCCTTCGGAGACAAGGGTCATATCAAGGGTTTCGATGGCCTGTTCCAGCCCTTCAAACTGGGCGAGGAATTCCTGGTTTTCGAGGTCTCTGCTGATGGCGCTGTGTACCTCTAAAATGGTTCCCACGCAGTTCTGTATCCTAAGCCGGTACTGATCGGTTCTGTCCATGTCTGTTTTTCACACCTTGCCTGTTTCCTTCAGGGTGTCCATGAAGACCTTGTAGAATTTCTCGTTGTCCAACAGGGCACGCTCCAGTATGTTGTACAGCTTATCCAGATCCTTCCAGTTGGCAACCAGATTGGCGCTCATGGCAAACGCCGTCATATGATCCAGGGTGCGGAATGCGTCGCTCAGGAGAAGCACAAACATTTTTCTGCGCACCGACATGGAGAGATGGTTCAAGAACTGGAGAATGGGGCTCTGTTGGAGGGGCGTGCTGTCAAAGAGATCCGATAGAATGATCAGGTCAAAATTCTGAAACCGCAGTTTAGAGATGGCTTCCCGGGTGTTTTTGGCCTGGATGGGGCGGTATCCCAGTTTTTCCAGACCTTGCCCTAAGGTATCCACAGGATGGGTGTCCCCGATCATGACAAGGCCCAGTTTTTCTCCCTCGCCATAAGAATCAAGGGCCCTGTCCGCCTCTGTATCGTCAAGCCCCGCTTCTTCATCGAACCAGGGCGCCTCATATTCCTCGGGGGCA
>JAGHEC010000307.1 GCA_021159525.1 Deltaproteobacteria bacterium
CCTGCCACTGTTTATTGAGCGATTACGTCCAAAGTGCACTAATTAAACCTCGGCCGTGCCCGAACCGGGTTTTCGTTCAGACGCCAACCATTCATGTATAGTTAAAATGTAGCTATAATGTGAATAAAGTTGTTGCCAATTGCGGGCTGATCCGCTATAAGTTTAATCTTTAAATGCCTTTGGCCGGTATGCTATTGAGATGAATATCATTCGCATAAAATAAAGGAGGTAGAGAGAATGGAATTCGGTTTAAGCGAAGAACTGCAGATGCTACGCGACATGGCCCGTGATTTTGCGGCCGAAAAGATCGCGCCCTATGCAGACGAGTGGGACGAATCCCACTATTATCCGTATGAAGAAGTCATCAAGCCGATGGGGGAATTAGGCTTCTTCGGAACGGTCATCCCTGAAGAATATGGCGGCAACGAAATGGGCTGGCTCGCGGCCATGATCCTCACCGAGGAATTAGCCCGGGCATCCAGCTCCATCCGGGTACAGATCAATATGCAGACCCTGGGCTGTGCCTTTACCATTTTCAGGTATGGCAGCGATACGCTCAAAGAAAAATATGTCCGCAAGCTGGTCACCGCTGAATATGTCGGCGGCTTCGGCATCACTGAACCCAATGCCGGTTCTGATGTGATGGCCCTGAAGTCAACAGCCCAGGACAAGGGAGATTACTGGCTGTTGAACGGCTCAAAGACCTGGATATCTAATGCCAGCGCCGCGGATGTCATCATCTACTATGCTTATACCGACCGGGAGGCAAGGGGAAAAGGGCTTTCCGCATTTGTGTTGGAACCCAAGAATTTCAACGGCGTTACGACCACAGACCTGGATAAAATGGGTACCCGATCCACCCCCACCGGGGAGATCTATGTGGAAGATACAAAGGTCCCCAAAGAGAATATCCTCGGAAAGCCCGGAGACGGCGCCAAGATCGTGTTCGGTTCCCTGAATCAAACCCGGCTGTCGGCAGCAGCAGGCGGGGTCGGCCTTGCCCAGGCGTGTCTCGATACGGTGACAGCCTACTGTCAGGAGAGAAAACAGTTCGGCCAATCCATCGGCCAGTTTCAAATGAATCAGGATATGATCGCCCAGGTCGCTGCCGAGATCGAAGCGGCCCGGATGATGGTCTACAAGGCGGCTTGGCAGAAGGATCAGGGCAATCTGGGAAATACCCTCGAGGTGGCCCACGCGAAATATCTGGCCGGCGAAATTGCAGAAAAGGCCACGCGCATGGCCATGCGGATCATGGGAGCCTATGGCTATTCCACCGAATACCCGGTAGCCAGATTTTATCGGGACGCGCCCCCCTATTATATGGTGGAGGGATCTTCCAATATCTGCAAATGGATCATTGCTCTCGACCAGTTGGGGATTCGAAAGGCCAACCGCTAAAAACTGTCATGTTTGACGATTGCCGATTGCGGATCCCGGGATCTGTCATCGAATCCCCCGCAACCGGCATCGCTGTTTCAGGGCCACTGCATGCGTCGGCCCTGTGAATCATATCGCACGGAGGAACCAATGAGACCCTATTTTGAAAAAATGACCCCTTTCGGAAAGCCCCTTACAGACAAACAGAAGGCCGATTCCGAGGAAAATGTTCAGGAAATCAGGAAGGTGGAAGAAGAGGTAGAGAAGGCGGTGGCGAGCGTGAAAAACGCCGGCATCCCGGCCGAGGTAATCAAGAAGCGAGGCCAGTTGACGGTATGGGAACGGATCGATTATCTCATCGACCCCGGCACCTGGCGCCCGCTCCACACCCTCTACAATCCCCAGTTCAATGAAGAAGGAACCACCGGCGTCATTGACGGGCTGGCCAAGATCAACGGCAAATGGACCGTGGTGATCGGATTTGACAACAAGGTGATGGCCGGGGCCTGGATCGCTGGGCAGGCCGATAATCAACTGCGCGTGACAGATATGGCCAAGCGGCTTCGCGTCCCCCTGGTGTGGATCGTCAACTGCAGCGGCGTAAAGCTCACGGAACAGCAGGAGGTATACGCCAATCGCCGGGGAAACGGCACCACCTTTTTCCGGCATGCGGAGCTGGAAAAACTGGGCGTGCCGGTACTGGCCGGCATCTATGGGACTAACCCCGCAGGCGGCGGATATCAGGGAATCAGCCCCACCATCCTACTGGCCCATAAGGATGCCAACATCGCTGTGGGCGGCGGCGGTATTGTGAGCGGGATGAGTCCCAAGGGATATTTCGACGAAGAGGGGGCCGAGCAGTTGATCGAGGCGACCCGCCACTTTAAGCAGGTCCCCCCGGGGAGCGTCCCCATCCATTTCAATGAAACCGGTTTCTTCAAAGAGGTTTATGATACGGAAGAAGGGGTCTTGGACGCCCTCAAGAAATATGTAGACATGGTGCCTGCCTATAATCCCAACTTTTTCCGGGTGGCTGAGCCCAAGGCCCCCAAGTTTCCGGCAGACGACATCAATCGCATTGTGGCCTTCAACCAGAAGCGGAGCTACAACTTCGACGAGATGCTGGCCCGCCTTTTTGACAACAGCGAGCACATGGAGTTCAGGCCTGATTACGGCCCCGAGGTCTACACCGGTCTCGCCAAAATCGACGGGTTTCTCATGGGGTTTATCGGGAACCGCCAGGGATTTCTGGGCGCCAAGTACCCGGAATACGCCCCGTATCCCGGGGTGGGCGGGAAGCTGTACCGCCAGGGACTCATCAAGATGAATGAATTCGTCACTCTCTGCGGACGGGACCGGGTCCCCATCGTCTGGTTTCAGGACACAACAGGCATCGACGTGGGCGATATCGCTGAGAAGGCCGAGCTTTTGGGCCTGGGCCAGTCCCTCATCTACTCCATCGAGCAGACAGACGTTCCCCAGATCTGCATTGTCCTGAGAAAGGGGACCGCAGCAGCCCACTACATCATGGGGGGGCCAACGGCTAATAACCATAACGCCTTTACTCTCGGCACTCCCACCACGGAGATCTACGTGATGCACGGCGAGACCGCTGCTGCGGCCTCTTTTGCCCGAAGGTTGGTAAAGGAAAAAGACGCAGAACGGCCCTTGGCCCCGATCATCGAAAAGATGAACGCCCTGGCAAAGGATTATTACGACAACTCCAGGCCCATCTACTGCGCCCGTAGAGGATACGTGGACGAAATCGTATCCCTCCCCCGAATTCGAGACTACCTGGTGGCCTTTGCGGGCTGCGCATATCAGAATCCGATATCCATCTGCCCCCATCACCACATGATGATCCCCAGGATTATCAAGGGATAAGGGGGCGCCAGGCCCCCCTGTGGCATAGGACCTAAAGCTGAAAGGGGTTCAGGCCTGCATTGAGATGCCTCATGCCAGGCCTGAACCCCTCATCAGCCGCATCGGGGGTCCGTAGCTAATGCCCATCCACAAATAGGTTTCGGACACTGGTGAATTTCCGGCCCATAAATGAGAATTTTTGTGCAAGATCAAGGAAACTGGGGACCCATCCTAAGGATGGGGAGTCCGAGCAAAACGAGGACAAATCAAGGGATTAGGCGGAGGCGTACTGTAAATACGCCGCACCTGTCTGCGTGCCCTGCACAGACAGGCAGGGAATCCCGCAGATTGACGAATAGGTTGCGCAAAAAGTAACAGCTCAATAAATGGGGGCAGAAGGGTTTTTCTGACGCGACTGCCGGGAGGGCGCCGTCTCTTTGTGACTTATCAGTGGGGGAAGCCGCAGC
>JAGHEC010000024.1 GCA_021159525.1 Deltaproteobacteria bacterium
CCCATGCGGGTAAGCCCCAAAAATCTTGCTACATCCGCAGCAGGATGGCCAACCTCTTCAACAGCGAGGAAAGCAACAAGGGACCTGGCTTCTGAATACCGCCTTTGTTTGTTCCCAGAGCATATCACCTCAGGTTTAACACCCAATTTCCCTGCCACACCTTCAACCAATTCCTCTATTGGACGCTTGGGCAGGTACTTCTTTTCAAGCTTAACTTCTGTTTGCTCCAACGTCTCGGTTACAAAATCCCCACTCCCAAGTATTCTGGCATCCCCCTTCTCTCTTTCTTCTTTTAACCTACCCAGGAGCCCTGCCTTGTTGCCGCCTGCGCTTCGAACAAGGCCACCGCCTTGGAGTTCAGGTCGTCTGCCCTGGCCGATGCCTTTTTCGACGAACTCACGGTATCTGCGACGGGCGACATTTTGGGTTTCACCGAAATGGAGGAGGACGTCTTCGATGGTCTTTTCAGCTAAGGACTTATCTTTGACGGGATTAACAGGATTTTCAGGATGTTTCTTGCCTTTTGACTCAGGAGAGGCGGGCAGGTCGGCGGAGAGGATACCGAGTGCTATTGGGTTGCTGACCTCCGACCTCTGATCTCTGACCTCAGGCGCCAGGGGGTTTTTGCAGTGGCCGAGGATGGTGCTGTGACCTGACCAAGGGTATTTGTCCAGTTCTTGAAGATCTTTTACCAAACCGGCTCTTAACGGATTCAGATGGATGTAGCGAATTAGCTCCAGAAGATACGGGTCTTCTTCGCAGACCACGGATTTGTAACGATTTTGGAAGAGGTGGCCAGTGCGTTTATGTCGTTTATTAAAGGTGACAGCGTACCCGGTCATGAGGCGACGCATGACTTTGCTGAGTGGCGTAAGACTTGTGCGCAGTAAGAGGTGAAAATGATTCGGAATAAGTGCCCAGGCATAGCATTGAGTTTGCGTTTCCTCAAGAATCACAGCAAGACGTTCCAGGAAGGATTGGCGATCCTTGTCATCTCTGAAAAGCTTTCTTCGTTCAATTCCCCGGCCATGAGATGTTGCAAAAGGCCAGGAGCGTCTAGTCTGGGTTGGCGAGGCATTTTTTTCAGTGTGATGGGATCACTCTGCTGTTGACTGTTAGTCGGTCATGCTGGTCTGTTTGGTGGATCTGTTCTATTTGGTTGGTCTGGTGTGTTTGGTCTATATAATCTATCGAAATAGTAAAAGGAAATCATTTGTCAGCACTGCAATGGTGGCGTCAACCCTGCTTGAGATCTTCACATTCTGCTGCTTTCTGAAGACTACCGTCAAAGCATGAAAAAACTACACTGGAGGACAGTTCCTGACGCAGCAGTAAGGCTGATGCTAAATGGATCGAGTCAAAACCTCTCAAAGCATGTTTTTCAGCCAGATCGCCTGCCAGCCGGATCATATCCGCCGTAACGTGTAAAACAAAATAACGACCCCAATCTTTCTCAAAGAAAACTTTCAGGGAATTGTATTCCGCTGTCGTGAATGCTTTTTCTCGAAATCTGCGGGCAAAAGCCGCTCTTGCTTCAGCGTAAGCAATGAGTGAGGTTGCAGTGACTTTTGAAGATCTGACTAAGGCATCAACTCTTGATGATTCATCTTCTTCAACGTACAACTTCACCAAGCTGCTCGTATCAAGATACACGATCATCCTATCGTCTGTCCTCAATAACGGCTCCAGAAACGCTCTTGCCTCTTGAAGCAATCCGTGATGTCATGCCGCACGGTTTGCCCCCAGACCAGGAAGCCATGCCTCGCTGGATCAACTGCAATATTCTCTCTTCTTTGTGGGTTCCCTTTTCAAAAGGCATTATGACGGCTATTTCTTTTTTTCGATCAGTGACAATGATTGTCTCTCCGGATTTCACTTGTTTCATATAGCGGCTTAAGTTTTCCTTTAACAGCCTGATGCCAATCGTTTCCATGAGCTCACCCTCCATACCCCAGATTAGGTGGTCACAATATATTAAATGTTCCCTCATTTGTCAAGGGGAGACCGTTGAATTTTCAGAAACGTGAAATAACGGACTAATTACCTGAATTTTGCACCAATTTGAGAAAATTCCGTGCAAGAAAATTTTTGCACGCTGAATTTGAAGTGCATTATCAACTGGTTGCAAGGTACTGAAAAATACCCCCTTCCGAAACCCCTGATTTTACTGGCTCAGCAGAAGCCTCTTGGAAGCCGCTTTCTAAAAGGCTTTTCGCGATGTCCTGATCGAACTTATAACCCAGATGGTTAAAAGCATGTGTCGATCGGCCGATACAAAACCGCCAGTTATAAGGCTTCTGAAGCTATGTATCTATTTCAGGCCCTTTTCGTGCAAAATTCAGGAATTAACTTATATCTTAGTTTCTCGTTATTGTCATACCAGTGAAGTAATTGCAGGCCCATCTCCGGTAGCTTCACCATTCAACTGTGGTGCGGATACTTACTCATTTCATTACATCAGAAAATATATCTTCACGGCACAGGAGTATCTTTTTGCCCCTCACTACACCCTTATATTGATTCTATTCCTTTTTTGCCCTTTTTTCAACGGATGTATTGTAAGAAGTTTAACAAGATTATCCTCATCTTTAACATAGGCTACCATGACCTCACGTGACTTTCCGTAAAGCTCGACTTTTTTCACGGCTATCAGATATCCTGTTTCCGTATCAAAATAGCGCTCGTTTGCTTCCTCAACGATCGTTCTTGGCAGGTCAGAATCGATTACCCCTTTGGATCAATCTATGTTTAATGTGATCCGAATACTCGATCCTCATATTCTAATTTAAATTCCTTTCCGTATCCGCAGATTACGCAGATTTCTAAAAATTATATGAAGTTGGCAGTTTGCAGTTGGCAGTCGGCTGAATGGTTGGCAAGCCAAATTCAACTGGGTAAGCAGTCGGCTGAGAAAACTTCATTTTTTGATCGAAAATGGGATATCAACTTCGTAAGCATTGCTGAAATTTGCCTGGTTTCGCTTACCCATTTTTTATTGTAGATATATGCTTACGCAACAAGAG
>JAGHEC010000259.1 GCA_021159525.1 Deltaproteobacteria bacterium
AGATCCACGGGACGAAAGTCTTGGCAAGAACGCTCAATTGGCCTTGGCAGGCGGGTGTCCCCCGCAGATAAGTCACTCAAGAGACCAGCCCGGAGGCCCGGAGCGGAAGAATTTTTCTTCCGCTCCGGGCCTCCGCCGACACTCAGAGACCTTTCTCTATCATGCCCATGATCTGGGAGGTCTCAAAACCTTTGAGGTGGATTGCCTCGGATCGGCAGGATGCCGTACAAAGACCGCACCCCTTGCAAATGGTTGACTCAATGGCCGCCTTGCCTGTTTTCTCATCGAATCGCGGGGCTGAATAGGGACAGACGGCGATGCACACGCCGCACCGGCTGCACAAAACCGGGTCCACCCATGCCACCGTTCCGCTGACGGCAATGGTCTTTGCAGACAAAAGCGTCACCGCACGGGCCGCCGCGGCCTGGGCCTGGGCAATGCTCTCGTCGATGGGTTTGGGGGAATGGGCCAGTCCGCAGACAAACACGCCGTCCGTGGCAAAATCCACCGGACGCAATTTTACATGGGCCTCGGCGAAAAACCCGTCTTCGTTCTGCGAGACCTTGTAGAACCGGGACAGGGCATTGTCCGATTCAGGCACAATAGCCGAAGCCAGGACCAGAATATCCGCGGGGATGGCCATCTCCCTTCCCAGGACGCAATCCGTGAATCGGATGCATACCCCCTTGCCGTCCGGATCCACACGCAAATCTTTCTCATGTTGGTAACGGACAAAAATAACCCCTTTCCTTCGGGCCTCCCGGTACAGATCTTCCCGGAGTCCATAGGGCCTCATGTCCCGATAGAGGATAAAGACCTGTCTGGCCGGATCCCTTTTCTTGAATTCAAGGGCCGACGTGATGCTCTGGGTGCAGCAGACTTTTGAGCAGTAGGGACGTTCCGGGATCCGGGATCCATAGCACTGCAAAAAGACCGCGGTGCGGACCTCGGCAAGGCGAAAATCCTTTTCCCTCAGCATCTTCTGAAAGGCAAGACCTGTGGTGACCGCGGGGGATTCTTTCAAAAAGGGATCCTCAGGCTGGTATTCTGATGCCCCGGCAGCCAGAATGGTGATGCCATGCTCAAGTATCCGGCTTTCCTTCGCCTGACGGATCTGGGTCCTGAAATTCCCGACAAATCCTTCCACTTCCGTGATCTCGGCGCCCAAAAAGACCTTGATCCGATAATCTTTTTCCACCGCCTCAATGAGAGCGTGCAGATATTGCCGGACATCTTCTCCCCGCCACGTCTTATGGAGGAATCGGGCGTGGCCCCCCAATGCCTTGTCCCGTTCCACCAGAAAGGTGTGATAACCCTGTTCGGCCAGATTTCGTGCCGCCTCCATCCCGGCGACCCCGCCCCCCACCACAAGGGCGGTCTGTTCGATATGAAGCACCGGTTCTGTCAGCGGCTCCAGCAGTTGGGCCTTGGCCACGCCCATCCGCACCAGGTCCTTTGCCTTCAGTGTGGCGGCATCGGGATCGTCCTTATGGACCCAGGCGCATTGGTTCCGGATATTAACCATTTCAAAGAGGTATTTGTTGAGGCCGGCGTTCACGAGGGTTTCCTGGAAGAGAGGTTCGTGGGTTTTGGGTGTGCACGCAGCTACCACGACGCGGTTGAGACCCTTCTCCTTGATGACCTGAGACATTTTGTTCTGGGTATCCTGAGAGCAACTGAACATGTTGTCTTCCGCAAATACCACCCCGGGAAGGCCCCTTGCAAATTCCACGACCGCGGGTACATCCACGGTGCCCGCAATGTTGGTGCCGCAACGACAGACGAATACGCCAATGCGGACCGACTCACCCCTGATATCCCGGGCCGGGATCGCCTCCTCGGTTTTGGTCAGGGTAAAACGGGATTCAGTGAGAAGACTCCCGGCAACACCTGCCGCAGCGCTGGAATCCACCACCGAGGTGGGGATGTCCTTGGGGGACTGGCAGGCGCCGGCCACGAAAATGCCGCGCCTTGATGTCTGCACCGGTCTGAAGCTGCCCGTACTGACAAAGCCGTACCGGTCCACCTCTATGCCCAGTTTATTCGCCAGATCCCGGACTTGGGGCGTTACGCCAAGGCCTACGGAGAGGACTACCATATCAAAAGCCTCTTCTTTCCTGAGACCCTGTTCGTCAATATAGCGGATCCGGCTCATCCCGGTTGCTTCGTCTTGCTGGATGTAGGTGACCTTTGACTTGATGAAGCGAACCCCCTGATCATATCTGGCACGGTTGTAGTATTTTTCAAAATCCTTTCCATTGGTGCGTATATCGATATAAAAGACGGCTGCATCCAGGTCCCCGTTGGCGTGTTCCTTGGCCAGCATGGCCTCCTTGACTGCATAGGTGCAGCACACCCCGGAGCAGTAGCCTCTCCCTTCCAGGTGCTCGTCTCTGGACCCGACGCACTGGAGCCAGGCGATCTTTTTGGGGTCTTTTTGGTCCGAGGGGCGGACCATATGCCCACGGTAAGGACCCGAGGCCGAGAGGATACGTTCAAACTCCAGGCTGGTCACCACATTGGGATTTTTGCAGTACCCGTATGTATCGTGAACAGCGGGATCATAGGTCTCAACGCCCTCCGCCAGGATCACCGCACCCACATGAAGGTTCAGTTCTCTTTCATGATCGTCGTAGCGGATGGCTCCGGCTGGACAGACCTTTTCGCAGTTGCCGCACTTGCCTCTGGTGAGCTTGAGGCAATGCGCCGGGTCAATGGCATATTTAAGGGGCACGGCCTGAGCGTACTTTACGTAAATGGCCTTTCGCGTCCCCATGCCCGCGTCATATTCATCGGGTACTTTTTTGGGGCACTTTTCAGCACAGGCCCCGCAGGCAATGCATTTGTCCATATCCACATACCGAGGGTGCTGAATGAGGACAACCTCGAAATTGCCTTCCTCGCCCGAGATGGCGCTTACTTCAGAAAGGGTGTGCAGCTCAATATTGATGTGCCGGCCGACCTCGACCAGTTTGGGCGAGATGATTCACATGGCACAATCATTGGTGGGGAATGTCTTGTCGAGCTGGGACATCATCCCGCCAATGGAGCTGGATCGCTCCACCAGATGCACATAGTACCCCGAATTTGCCATATCCAGAGCGGCCTGCATCCCGCTGATGCCGCCCCCTACAACCAGGACGGAACCCAGTTTTTGTGTCGACATAACCTGCTCCTGTTATAAAAACGACCGAATGGGGTCAATGTTGATGTAATTTTGTTTTAGCCCCAGATCCTCTCCGCGGATCCCCATGCACAGGCCCAGCAACTGGGGATAAAGAATTGACGGGAGGGCCTTTTCCAGCCTCCCCTCGGACAGCAGCCGACGTTGGACCTGATCAAACTGCAACTGGCAATACGGGCATGCGGTACACAGACAATGTGCGCCCGCGGCAATGCCGCTGCGGATCTTGTTTCGGGTGAGCTCCGAGGATATTGGATCGTTGACGCCTGTCAGGGGGGCCCCGCAACAATTGAGCTTTTCGCTCCAGCCCACGCTTTCCGCACCGGTTATACGGATGAGTTCATCAAAAAGCGAGGGTGCGATAGGGTCGTCAAATCCCGTAATCCGGCTTGGCCGAAGGGCGTGACAGCCGTAGTGGGCCGCGACCTTGAGACCGCTTATCTGGATGGTCACGGCCTTATTCAAGGCCTCCCGCCCCACAGCGTGGTACAAGACGGAAAGGATGTGCGTGACCTCAACGCGTCCCTCGTAGGAAAGACCCTGTTGTCCGAGGAGGCGGTTGATCTCTTCTTTGAGGGACGTGTCCCCTTTCAACTGGTACTGGGCTTCCTTAAATGTCCCGAAGCCGCACTGGCACAGAACAAGGATATGGCGCCCGTCCCTTTCGGCAATGGCCATGTTTCGGGCTGCGGATAGGAGAAAGGCCTTCTGGTCCACATTCCTGAGAGGATATCCGCAACAAGTGAATTCACGGCAATCCACAAGGTCTACCCCCAACCGGCCCAGGACCAACCGTGAAGTATGCTCATATTGCGGGAGCCTGGCAGGGGTCTGGCAGCCTGTAAAAAATGCGTATCTCATGGGTTCGCCTCATATTTGCGACATTAAACGTTAATGTGTTAATTAACTATTGAATGCTGACAAGGGGAAGACAGCCTTTTTGAGATGTTGCGGCAGGCTATGCAGCCTGTTGCCAGGGTCCTCTTTGACCAACGGTGGTTGAGGGTCCCTTGAGGGCCATGACCTTAAGACGGTAGAGGATGTCTGTCACCTCCACCTGCTGGGGACAATGCTCCTGGCACTGATAACAGGTCGTGCACGCCCAGAGCATCTCCGAGGCACAGACGTGGTCCAGCAGGCCAAGACCCAGGCTGTATATGATTTGATGGGGAAGGAGCCCCAGTGCCGCCTGCGGGGTTTCAAACTGGGCGACTACCGGGCATACGGTTGTACAGTTCTGACACCCAAAGCAGCTCAGGAAGGAATCGGCGCTTTGGAAAAAATCCAATCCCGACCCCCTTTTCCCGTCAAGGGTAAGGGGGACGTCTTGAGGTCCGCAACAGGATTTCCATGAGTCCATTATGGATTGTCTTGCAGCTTGCAAAGGTTTTTCATAGGCATCCGCGGGAATCCTTTCCTTTTGAAGCCCCCGGACAAAGGAAAAAGTCGAGAGCATGAGGGGCTGTCCCTCGGCCTGCCCCTGCACCAGATCCTCACGCACATTGACCCACAAGCGCCTCAGATCAATGCCCGAAGGACATACGACCGTGCAGCGGTCGCAATTGGTGCAGATGATAATGCCCTCTCGAACGGCCTTCATTTCAGAATCCGAAAGTGTTTTGCCCCCGGCCAGGCGTCTAAGCATCTCCAGCCTCTCGGATGGAAGGATGGCCGCATTGGCCATGGCCTCGAAGGCAGGCACGGATGAACAGCGCAGGCTGCATGTCCCGCAGCGGGCGCAGGCATCCAGCGCCAGCATCTGGCGTGTGGCGGCGTTGGCCGAAAGCGCCCCCTTCGGATCCGTAACCGCATTGCTGAGAAGGCTCAACGGCGTAGCGATGATGTGGAACATTTTGCTGAAAGGCAGGTACGCCAGGCCGAAAAAGCAGGCCAGAATATGGATGGTCCACAGAATGTTCGCCGCGGAGATGTCCTCAAGGAAACTTGCCACAGGCCGCATGACGCGGGACAACCCATATCCCACAAAGGCCCATTCGGATGCAGAATGGCACCCCTGACAGCTCGTCTCATGGATTTCCAGTCCCTGTGCCATCAGCCCGGGCTCAACCGGGCCATTCATATTGGGAGAAAAGACCCCCATCTCCTTTGTCCAGTAGGCCTCCAGGGCCTGGAGTTCCTGAGTGTCGTCTGTGTCCGCATATTCCTCCACCATGCGATTGAAATCGCTGTAGGAGAGAATCTTGGCCCCTTCAAGGAAGAATCCCGAAAGGATGACAACTCCGACGATGCAGAGGGCATACCGGTCCGCGGCGGTGGTCCTGAGGCGGGGAACCCTGCCTCGCTGCCGGCGGTAAACCGCCATAACAACACCTGCAGCCACCATGAGGCCAAACATGCCGCGAAGAAAAAAGTAGGGGTTGAGCGTGGACGCGTAATTGTCGAAAAGAGACGAGCTGATGCAATTCTCCAAGGCGTGCATCAGGATGAGGAGCATGAATCCCCAGAAGATCAGCATGTGCATGGCCCACCGGTAGGCGCTTTCTTTCAGAATCCTCCTCTGAAAGAAGATATCCAAAACGAGGCACCTTAAAAGGGCCGTCACCCGAGGGGTAAACAGCGTCTGCAGAATGCCTGCCAGGGCCTGGCCTAGACGCTTGCCCATGCCCAAGGGCGTTTGGGAGTCCACGATATGGCCGGAGAACCACAGGTGCACTTTGTATGCAAGGCCAATGGTAAAAACAGCAAGAGAGCCGTAAAGCAAAAAATCAAAAAACATGTCCATAATCCTCGTTTGTTATTTTCCAAGGCGGCCCAAACAAGTCCGGAGGCCTCTCCTGCCAGCCGGAGCATCCATTCAGGGCCTGGCCTTCCCTTCACATGCAGTCGATTGACCTTCCTGTCCTGAACATTATTTCCGGACAGGCCAAGGAAGGATTGTCCTCATAAGAAGGTCCTGCCCATGCAAAAACCTCCCCTTATAAGATGAACCGCACCATTTTTCGTCCAGGCGCTGCCCATCCCGTCAGAGCTTTCCAAGTGCGGTGGATTTGGTTTAGGGGGATATGTCGCATTGATGGGACAAAACCCGCTCTGTATAGGGGCGGCAGTATCTTATATAGCGCCCTGCGTGTCAAGCACAATTCAGGCGCAAATGGTCCGGACAGGCTTGGTTCAAAGTCGATTGTAGGGCCTTGAAGAAAGATCCTTATATCCAGCCACCGCAACATCCCCGCCGGGGAGGTAAGGGCGATGGCGTTGCTCATGGCTGTGGCGCAATCGGGCGTGTCTTCAAAGAGACTGGATTTGCGGACCACATTGACGGCGATGGGAAGGGTGATGAGCCTGACCGGCGGCCTTTGGGCAAAACGCACAGGGATGGTCCGTTTCCCTGATCCGATGTCGTCCCGATAATCAAAGATGTTGCCGACCAGCCCCACATTTTGTTTTTTGCGCTTGACAACGCCTTGTTTCATAGGGACTAATCACCGGAAAAAGAAAAGGAGGAGGAGAACTTATGGATCCTGAAACAATTATGGATAGTTTGTCGAAGGAATTGAATGTTGCGATAAAAGCAATGGCCAAAGCAAAGGATGTAAATGAAAAAGAGGTTTACAGCAGGATTGTAAAGAATTTATGCGACTCTTTGGGTGTGTTTTTTGATCTGGCAAGCGAAATAATGGGACTTGATTCAGGCGATGATTTAGAAAGTGAAAACTTGCCTTTTTGAGACCCCCCAAGCCCGATTATAATGTCTGGCTTTTTCAGACCAATGCGACGCAAAGCCCCTGCTGACAGGCAGCCTGCCACAGGCACAGAGATGAAAAAACAGCAGCATCGCGGAAAACAGCCGTCTGGACGGATCAACCCCAGGCGTCCGTCTGGGGCTGGGGCAACTGAAACGACATGAGCCTCCTGACGTACTTGTTGAAACCGTCTGCTTCTCTGGATTCCAGGCTTTTTATTTTTATCGCGGCCTGCTCAACAACGTCCTTGTCCTTGACGACACTCAGGTCCATCATCCCGGGATATGATCTCTGAATAAGGGAGTAGGCCTGTTTCTCTTCCTGTGTCAGGGCCAGGTATCGGTCGATTTCATCCAGCATTGCCTGCTTGCGGTCATCGAGCCGACCATCCACATTCATCAGGAGATTGAGGCTGAAATCGCCGCATCTGAAATGGGAAGGGATTTCGTCCAGGTTTTCGAGGAGCAACCGTATTTCCCGCACTATCTCCTCATCATTCATGGGTTCGAATGTGCCCTCCTCCACCATTTTTTGCAGGGGAGACTGTGGGTGAACGGCAAATGTTCGCACCCTTATGAAATTGGGCCTTATCTGATTGAGGAGCCTTGCGGTTTCCAGTGCATGTTCCCGACTCAAAGCCCTTCCGCCCACTCCGGGCATTATGTATTCGGAAAGTGAGATTCCCGACTCGGCAACCCGTCTTCCTCCCACCAAAATATCCTTCGGCGTGATTCCCTTCCGGATCAGCTTCAAAACCTCGATGGACCCGCTTTCCATGCCCGTATGAATCCGGTTGAGTCCTGCCTCTCTGAGGCGCTGGTAATCCCGCGGATTCTTTTTTTTCATGGACTTGGCCCGTGCATATGTGGTGATTCTCTCGATGCTGGGAAAGGTTTTTTTGATATGACCGATAATCTCCACCAGTTCATCTGCCGGCAGGATGAGGCTGTCGGCATCCTGAAGGAAGGCGGATGTGAAGGACCTGGACCGTGGCCCATAGAATGCAGCCATCATATCGATATCCTTCTTAACCTCTTCCACACTCCTCCTGGAAAATTTCTTCCCTTTAAAGGCAGGGCAGATATGGCACCTGTTCCACGGGCAGTTTCTTGTAACCCTTACCAGCAGGCTGGAGGCCTCGCTGGGCGGTCTGATAACACCTTGTTCAAACATGAATCATTTCTCCTTAAAGAGGGCGCAACCCCCTTTCTTATCAAACGGGATTTCATCCGAAAGGCCTCAGGACCTCCACCGGGACGCACCCCCTCCGGACACGCAGATGTCCTCCATTATTTCGGATAATCAGCGCCGCCCCCTGTCCGCCCCCTAAACACATGATGGCCAGATCGTATCGGCTCTTGCCTCTCTTCATTTCATAGATGAGTTTGGCCAAAATCACGCCGCCCGTGGCGCTGATGGGATCAAACAGGACCAGTTGATCCATGAACTGAGCATGGCCCAGACGCGCCCCCCCCCACCGGCGTGCCCGCCGCGCTCAAAATAACTGCCTCTCTAATGTTGATCGACCTCTATCGGATATAGATGCCCTCACACAAAGGCGCCGAGGCATAAAGATGCGGCATTTGATCAATGGCCGTCGGCCGGTCCCAGGCTCTCGCCCTCCGGACCGTACACATACCATCCTCTTCCGGTCTTTTTCCCCAGATGCCCGGCCTTCACCTTTCGCCGCAGGAGCAGCGGCGGATACCAGCGGCGATCGCCCTTTTCCTGGTACGTGGCCATCATAGCCCCGTAGGTCACGTCCAGGCCCACCATGTCGCCGGTCTCGAAGATCCCCATGCGTCGGCCCACGGGCAGGCGGAGGCCCTTGTCCACATCTTCCATTGATCCGGTTGATGACGAATCCCGCCACATCCCGATGGACCAGGATCGGCTCCTTTCTGATATCCAGGACAAGTAACAGCTCAATATTTAGGGGAAGCACAGTGAACGTACACTGATAAGTCACGAAACCGGGGACCCGCCCGAAGGGTGGGGAGTCCGAGCAAAGCGAGGACAAACCGGGGACCCGCCCGAAGGGTGGGGAGTCCGAGCA
>JAGHEC010000284.1 GCA_021159525.1 Deltaproteobacteria bacterium
AGATCCACGGGACGAAAGTCTTGGAAATAACGCTCAATTGGCCTTGCAGGCGGGTGTCCCCCGCAGATAAGTCACTCAAGAGACCGGCACGGAGGCCCGGAGCGGAAGAAAAATTCTTCTGCCCCGGTGGTACGTTCGCTGTTATCCCCCCAATTATTGAGCTGATGCATCGGTCCCTTATTGATTGGATTCTCTGCTCTGGCAGGTATCCAGCATCCAGTAACGACACAAAGATATACGGACAGTGAAGATCATGCGGAAAAAGGAAGACCAGCACACAGGAGACAGCGATCAATTGCATGTGGGCATTGACGCGGGATCTGTCAGCATTAACTGCATGGTTCTCGACGACCAACGCAGAATCGTTTTTGAGGCCCCGTACGGCCGTCACTTCGGCCGTGTGGACGAACAGGTGCTGGCTTTGATTCGCCGGCTTTACGACCGCTTAGGCGAAGAACGCATCGTATCCGTGTCCTTTACCGGGAATCATGGGAAAGAGCTGAGTGAACGGCTGGGGGCCTTTTATGAATTTGAAACCATCAGCCAGGTCTTGGGCGCTAGATTCATAAGGCCGGATGTGCGCACCATCATCAGCATGGGCGGCCAGGATACGGCCCTTTTCCAGATTAGCCACCCGGAAGGGGACAGGTCCGGGGCCTGGGAACTGGAGTACTTCAATACCAATGGCCCCTGCGCCTCGGGTACAGGTTCTTTTATCGACCAGCAGGCCCAGCGGCTCGCCACCAGTATATATGAGGAGAAGCCGGACCTCTCGCAGGATCAGATCGATCGGATACTGACGGATTTTATTCGACTCGGGATGAAAAGCACGTCCCCTGCCAATGTGGCATGCCGCTGCACCGTGTTTACCAAGTCGGACATGATCCATCTCCAGAACCGCGGGGAACGTCTGGAGGACATTATCTACGGGCTGCACGTGGGAAACGCCCGAAACTACATGAGCACCATCGTCAACAACCGGGCGCTTGCGGAGCCGATCCTTTTTGTGGGGGGGCTGTCCCTGAACGAACTCCAGGTAAAGGCCTTCCAGGGCTATTTTCCCGGCCTGATCGTCCCGCCTCACAATACCTCTATCGGGGCATTGGGCGTGGCATTGCAGGCCCTGGCCTTGCATGAACAAGGTCGGGGGCCGGACCGGATTGGCCGGCTGTCCCTCGAGGCACTGGAAGGGCTCACGGCCAATCGGAAGATATCGGTGCCTATTGCTCCGAGACTCGCCCTGCAGAAGACCGTGTTTCCGGAGACTAATGCCATCCCCAGGATGGCCCTGAGCATGAAGACCCGGACCTGTCTGGGCATCGACATCGGCTCCACCACCACCAAATACGCCCTGATCAATGAGGCGGGAGAGATTATTCATAAACATTATGTGCCTACCCGGGGAAAACCGATCGAGGTAACCCAGGGGCTCCTTGCTCATCTCAGGGATCGGGTGGGCGGAAAGATTGAGATTGTTGGTACGGCCACCACCGGCTCGGGCAGAAATGTGGTGGGTGATTTTTTAAATGCGGATCTCATCATCGACGAGATCACCGCCCATGCGAGGGGGGCCGTGGAGATCGACCGGGATGTGGATACCATCTTCGAGATCGGCGGGCAGGACTCCAAATATATCTATATCGCCAACACCTATCCCCTCGATTTTGACATGAACAAGGTCTGTGCCGCCGGGACAGGGAGCTTTCTCCACGAACTGGCCAACAAATACAGCATCAACATTGTAGGCGAATTTCAGGAGATCGCCCTCTCTTCCGAGGCCCCGGTCAGGCTGGCGGAGCGGTGCACGGTCTTCATGGAATCGGATCTTGTCTCCTATCTCCAAAAGGGGGTTCCAAGAAACGATCTCATTGCGGGTCTCTGTTATGCCATTGTCTACAACTACCTGAACCGGGTGGTGGAAAAGCGCAAAATCGGCCAAAGGGTCATGTTTCTGGGCGGGCCTTCCCTTAACAAGGGGGTGGCGGCGGCCTTTGAAAACGTCCTGGGCCGTCCGCTGATCGTACCCAGGCACCGCGAGGTGCTGGGGGCCTACGGGGCCGCGCTCAGCGCCCAGGAGATGATGCGTCTCGAAAACAGGAAGCAAAGCAGCTTCAGGGGCTTGGAGAGCGCCATCAATGACCGCATGACGTTTACGGAAAAGGTATGTCATGCAGACCCCAACTGTCATAACCAGTGCAAGCTCAAGATCTACGACTTTGACGGTCGGCGGAGCGTGTGGGGGGGTGAGTGCGGCCGCTATGAGCTGACCCGGGCCAGGGGGGGCGCCAAACCGGACTATTTCGCCTTGAGGCAGAAGATATGGGAGACCTACATGGCCGGGGTCTATCATGAACTCAAGGGCGAACCTCTCATGGAGGCGGAGGGCCGGTTGACTGTCGGCATGCAGCGGGCACTTTACGGTCACCAGAATGCGGTGCTGTGGGCCCATTTTTTTGACAGGCTCGGATACCGCCTCGTGTTGACGCCGCCTACCAACCCACAGATCTCCAAGATGGGGATCGAGACCATGGTGGCCGAGACATGCTATCCGGTCAAGGTCTCCCATGGACATGTAAAGGAGTTGATGGGCAAGACCTCCTATCTGTTTATACCCAGCATGATCAACATGGCCACGCCCACGCCCAATGAAAAAGGATCCTATTGCCCCATGGTCCAGGCCAATTCCTATATGTTGCGGATGGCCCTGGGCCTGGACCGCGCATCCATTTTGAATCCCGAGGTCCATCTCAAATACGATCTGGATACCCTCGCCATGGAATTGACCGATCAACTGGGACCCAAATTGCGCGTGCGCAGAAAGGATGTCAAATCGGCCCTTGCCTATGGCCTGGAAAGGGATGACAGTTTCAGACGGACCCTCTGGCAGAAAGGGGCCGAGATATTGCAGGATCATGATCCGGATACGCCGCTTGTAGTGGTAACGGGGAGACCGTACAACCTCTACGACGAGCGGTTGAATTTGAGGCTGGGGAAAAACCTTGCCAAGATCGGTGTATCGGCCCTGCCCATGGACTTTATCGATGTGTCCTCCGTTGACCTGTCAGACTTTCCATCCATGTACTGGGGTTTGGGCGCCCAGATCCTGAGGACAGCCAAGTGGGTGGAATGTCGGCCGTTTTGTTTTGGCCTTCACCTGACCAATTTCGGATGTGGGGCCGATTCATTTTTGGAACATTTTTATCGTCACATCATGGCCAACAAACCCTATCTCATCCTGGAGCTGGACGAGCACAGCGCGGTGGCAGGGGCCATGACCCGGCTCGAGGCGTACAAGAACGTGGTTGAAAACAGCATGCAGAAGCTGCGGAACGGCCGGTCTCTCCACCTCCGGGCAGCCAATTGATGAAGACCTCGGTGTCGGGCCAGGGCATGTTCGCTCACTTCAGGCATTTTTACTGCAAGGACCTGTTATGGAATCGCCAAAGATCATCAATTTTCAGTCCCTGACTCAGGGAGTGGGGCGCTTCAACTTCAAAGATAAGACCTGTCTGATCCCCCAGATGAACTGGATCGGGTGTCACCTTCTGGCGGCGGTCTTCAGGGGCTACGGCATCAAGACGCGGGTGATGGAGACCTGCAAGGGCCTTGATCTGGGAAAAGAATACACCTCGGGCAAGGAGTGTTATCCCTGCCAGATTACCACCGGGGACATTCTCTATGCCATGAAGGAGGAAAAGGAGCGGCTGGGACAGGCCTTCAACGCGGAAAGCTACATCTATTTCATGCCTGAAGCGGACGGCCCCTGCCGATTCGGGATGTATAACAAGTATCAGCGAATTATCCTGGATAGGTTTCCGGAGCTGCAAAAACTCAAGATCGGGGCCTTGTCCACCAACGATGGGTATTCCCTGGCCGGGATCATTGACGACAGCCGGGTCAGGGATCTCAGGAAGACCTCTTATTTTTCGCTGGTGGTGGGAGACATTCTGGATCGGCTTCTCTGGCGGATCAGGCCATATGAAAGCACAGCCGGGGCAGCGGATGCTTTTATTGAGAAGGCGACCCATCATATGGGAGACGCCTTTGAGCGGTTCGGGCCTGACAAGGATTTCGACGGCATCCTCCGGGAATTGGATGGGGTGATCCATGAGGGCAAGGGGATTGTGGATCCCGAGATCCCTCCCAAACCTTTTATCGGGATCGTGGGCGAGATCTACCTGCGAACCCATGTCCAGGCCAACCAGGATGTAATCCGCGTGCTGGAGCGATACGGGGCCGAAGTGGTGAATGCCTCCATTTGTGAATGGGCCAATTATACGAGCTATGACCGGTTGAGAGAGGCCAAGGCCAGGTTGCGTCTCTGTCTGAGGCAATTTCGTCTGGGGCACATGAAGGAAATTTTAAGGGAAATTGCAGGTTATGCCGGGGACTTTTACTACCAGAAATTTCGGCAAAAAAAGACCTACAAGCACATTGCTTCGCTCATTGATCTGCCGGAAGATCACGACATCGGGCATCTTGAAGCGATCCTGAAAGAAAAAGACCTGTTCAGCTTCGAGGTGGGGACCGAGGCCTGCTTGAGCATCTCGGGGATTGTGTCTTATGCAAGGGAAGGGTATAACGGGGTGGTCAATGTGTACCCCTTTACCTGTATGCCCAGCACCATCACATCCGCGATTGTAAAACCCATCATGAATGATCTGGGTGTTCCTTACCTGGATACTCCTTATGATTCAAGCGTCCAGCCCGGCCGAGAGGCGGCTATTCGGACTTTTATGTATCAGGCCGAGCAACACTTTAAACGGCACGGAAGAAAAAGACAAATGTAACAGGTAACAGCTCAATAAATGGGGGCAGAAGTGTTTTTCTGACTGATCCGCCCGGATTTCTATTGAGGTGGACAAGGTCCGGGAGACGGGGAGGCGGACAAACAAGGGAGGAAGAATATCGTTACGTATGGCAACAAAAAAAATGCTTATCAATGCGGTGGAGGCGGAAGAATACAGGATTGCCGTGATCAAGGATGGATTGCTTGACGGCTACTACATTGAAACCACCAGCGCGGAACAAAAGACCGGGAACATATACAAAGGTGTTGTTGAACGCATAGAGCCCAGCCTCCAGGCCTGCTTTGTGGATTATGGCGGGGACAAGAACGGGTTCCTGTCCAAGGGAGACGTGCATCCGGAATACTATCTCTCAGAGCATGATACCTCAAAAGAACGATCCTATCCCCGCATTGAGAAGGCCCTGAAAAAGGGTCAGGAACTCCTTGTCCAGGTAACAAAGGAGATGCCTGGTCACAAAGGGGCCCAGTTGACCACTTATCTTTCGCTCGCAGGCCGCTATCTGGTCCTGATGCCCGGCAGCAAGGGAGGTGTTTCCAAAAAGATTGAAGACGAAGAGGAGCGACAGAGGCTGAAAAGCCTCATGGCCGGTTTTAATCTCCCTGAGGGCGTGGGGGCCATTGTCAGGACCGCGGCCCTGGGCCAGAACAAAAATGAGCTTTCCAGAGATCTAAACAGGCTGCTGAGGATCTGGAAGAATATCAAGCAGAATGTCCGGGATGCGCCCCCCCCTTCCCTGGTTCACAAGGAGCAGGATGTCTGCCTCAGGACCCTGAGGGACTACTTTACCAGCGAAATCAGTGAAGTGCTTGTGGATGACAAAGAGACCTTCGCCAAGGTCAAACGGTATATGAAGATCATATCTCCGCGGCACCAACGGATTGTCAAGCTCTACAAGGAGAAGCGTCCCATTTTTGCCCAGTATGAAATCGAACGACAGATCGAGTCCATTTATCAGAACCGCGTTTCCCTCAAATCGGGCGGTTCTATTGTCATCGATCCCACCGAGGCCCTGATTGCCATTGATGTGAACTCGGGCCGGTCGAGAAGCAGCAAAGACGTGGAGACCACGGCCTTCAACACCAATATCGAGGCTGCCCAGGAGGTGGCCAGGCAGCTCCGGCTCAGAGATATGGGCGGTCTGGTGGTGATTGATTTCATCGATATGCGGGAAAAGAAGCACAACAGAGAGGTGGAAAAGGTCCTGCGAGAGGCCACGAAGGACGATCGAGCCAAGATCAGCATCTCGCCTATCTCCAAATTCGGCCTTCTCGAGCTGTCGCGGCAGCGGCTGCGGCCGTCCATCGAATCCGTCAGTTACCAGAAGTGCATGCACTGCGGGGGACGAGGTATTGTGCCCTCGGTAGAGACCGCCGCGCTTTCATTTCTGCGTCGCATTCGCATGGGCGTGGCCCGAAAAGGGGTTGCCAGGGTCAAGGGATGCCTTTCCCTGGAGGTCGCCAGCTATCTGCAGAACCGGAAGCGAAAGGATTTGGCCGAGTTGGAATCCCGCTACGGCGTGGAAATCACCCTGGTTCCCGATGCCGGTGTCCCGCCCGGGGGCGGCACTGTGGAGTTTCTCAAGGAGCCGCGGAACAATAAAGGCCAGGATGAGGCCGTTATCCCCGAGGTCTGATCCGCGGAACGGTCGCCTGCTTCGAGATGTTCAACAATATCATCTATTTTATTGTCGTTCTCCTGATCTACAACGTCAGCTTCCCCGATTCCCCGCCCGAAGATTTCCTGACCGTTAGCCTTGGTCCCCTGGTATTAAGCTGGATTGTTTTCGCCTTTTACTGTGCGCGGGTATTTGGCCGGCTTTTTCAGCGCATCAGGGAGGGAGAGGAATCAGAAGGGATCCTGACGGACCGTTATCAGCGCCTGAATGTAAGGCTTTCGGTCCTGGCCATATTTCTGTTTACACTCGCTGTCCATTTTTTCAATCTAAAGCAGTGGCTGTCCCTAATCCCGGGCTTCAGGCAGTTTTCTGTGCTTCAAGGCATCCTGGGCCTGGCCGTCTTTTTCTTTTATCTATGCACTATCTGGTATGTGGCCCATCCTGCCTACAGGGCGATTTTCCGGGTGGGTATTTCCCGGGGATCCTTTATCCTGTCCCAGCTGCGGTTCAATCTGCCCATCCTCTTTCCATGGCTGATCCTCTCGTTTGTCTATGATCTCCTGGCCTTGAGCCCGTGGCCCGGCATCAATGCGGTGATGAACAGTGTTTACGGCCAGATGGTCTTTTTCGCGGTCTTTATCATCCTGTTGATGGCGGTCCTCCCCAAGTTTATTCAAAGCTGGTGGGGATGCAAGCCATTGCCTTCATCTGAAAAAGCGGATTTGCTCAGGTTATTTCTTGCGGAAAACGGATTCAAATACAGGGGTCTGCTTACATGGCCCATTTTTGAGGGCCGGATGCTGACCGCCGGGATCATGGGAATCGTACCCCGCTATCGTTATATTTTGGTCGCTGATTCTCTTTTGAAAGCCCTTTCAGCAGACGAACTGAAGGCTGTTCTCGCCCATGAAATGGGCCATGTCAGATACCGTCATCTCTTTTTCTACATCCTTTTCTTTATAGGATTTATGGTCCTGTCCTTTGGACTGGCTGATATCTCCATTTATCTCGCCTTTCTTTGGCCCGGGCTTATGGACCTGATCGCCGGCGGCGAGGCCCGGTCTGCCAGCATATTTTATCTTATCATCTCTTTGCCCATGCTGATCTCTCTCCTTGTTTACTTCAGGTTTGTCATGGGGTTTTTCATGCGGCATTTTGAACGTCAGGCCGATCTCTATTCCGCGGCCGTCATGGGGACCCCCATATTCACCATCCGTTCCCTGGAGACCATCGCCTTCCTCAGCGGAAAAAGCCGGGATATCCCCAACTGGCACCATTTCAGCATCCGGGAAAGGGTCGCGTATCTGAAAAGGGCATACCAGGAACCGGATCTCCTGAGACGCCATAACCGCGCTGTCTTTATTTTATTTCTGATTTACCTTGTATGCATCGCAGGGCTGGCGTATCTCTTCAATTGGGGGCCGGTTAAGCGCTACACAACCTATGCCGTCATAGAACAGGCAATCCGCCGGGAGCTGACAAAAGAGCCGCAGAACGTGGAGCTCTACCTGAGCCTTGCCACGGTTTATCAGCAGATGGGAAAAGAGAGAGAGGCCCTGCGGATCTACGAGCAAATCATCCGCCTGGATCCTTATCGGGCCGCGGCCCTGAACAATCTGGCCTGGCTCCTGGCCACGGCTTCAGACCGTGATTTGAGGGATCCTGATAGGGCCGTGGAACTGGCAAAAAGGGCGGTGACCCTGGAGCGATCTCCGGGGTTTCTGGATACACTCGCAGAGGCCTATTTTGTGAACGGTTGTCTGGAGGATGCCATTAAGACTATCAAGGAGGCCCTTGCCACGGCTACGGAAAACATGGGGTATTACGAGAGGCAGCTCAAACGGTTTGAGAAAGGGGGCGCGGGACATTGAGGCATGATGTAAAGAGGCTGCTGTCAATCGCCAAGCACACAATGAGAGGAGGGTTATGGGGCCGGAGGTAAATCTTGCCAAAGAAAAGAAGTGGCTGCAGGATCTGGCGCAAAAAGCGCGCGCTGTTTACCTGGTGCGGGGGGTTTTGGGGTGTGGCTGTCCCGAGGAGATATTTGAACATTACCAAGTGCGACAACAGACCGTGGGACCGTTCCCTGTGGTTGAACTCATCATGGGAGACCGGCTGCTGGTATGGATCGTTGACGGAACCAGGATCGTCGATCCGGAACAGGCTCTGGGCCAACTTCTAAAGAGCGGCCTTGAGGAGCGGGAGCGCCGGGGCCTGAACCGTTTCAGGCTGGTGACTGTGGGCGACTTTCCTTCATGGGAAAGAAAATGGACCCACCTCGCCGGCGACCTTGATCCCAAAGTGCATCTGCATATTCTGCGTGAGATCCATCCGCATAAACCGGCAAAACCATGATAACAAGTTGCACCTGACCGCTATTCCGCTGCGCTCCACAGCGGCAGCTGAGATTGGTCGTTCAGATTAACAAACTGACCCTTTACACGTACAAAATGGTACCCATGAAAATAATTGCCGACACATAATCCCTCAATAAATAGTGGCAGGAGGGTTTTTCTGACGCGACTGCCGGGAGGGGGCAAGTGTCCCCCGCGGATAAGTCACTGAAGAGACCAGCCCGGAGGCCGGGAGCGGAGGAAAAATCCTCCTGCCCCGGCAGTACGTTCGCTGTTATCCCCCGAATTATTGAGCTGATGCGATTTTCTCATATCAGTGTATCAGGGAGATCTCAAGACCCCGTGAACGGTTACAATATAACAAAGCAATTAGCCCGTGCAATCCAAAGGCAGAGCCATATCCGGTGCTTGACCCCATAATCTTCGAATTTCATAACATATCGTCAGGAATCAGGTAATTGTCCCGGCCCTTCTGTTGGAGAAGTAATATAAAACGCCTGACAGGCATCCACGGATTTCAGGGGCCAGTGTGGAGGCTCGTTCTGAAGGACCATGGAGCAATCGGTCAAGTGCCAGCCTGCCGTAATATGTGGGAAAACCGATGAAAACTCGGCGAATATTCCCCCAGTGGCCGTATCGTTGAAACTGGATGAGAAGGGCGGCAACGTGTCCGCGCATGTAATAAAAGATCTGGCGATTAAAGGCCCGCATCTCTTTTCGGTGATGGTGGTAAACCACTGCTGCGGGTTCGTAGCGGCAGGCCCAGCCCTCCGCGAGAATTCGATACCACATCTCCGAGTCGCCGCTGCATCCGGCCGCACCCACATCCAGCCGTTCATCGAACAGGCCCACCCGCTCAAAGACGGCGCGTCTAAAGGCCATGTTGGCGCCGGCTCCGATCTCCCAGGCCGGAACACCGCGGCTCCTTGTTTTTTCAAAAAAGCCTCCGCCGAACAGCCTCGGGGCGTATCCCCTTCCAAAACCCCAATGGGTCTCGAACAAAAACTGGGCCCGGGTCTCCAGTTTCGCCGGCAATACGAGCCCGGTGACCGCCATGACGTCCGGATTCTTGAAGCCCTGACAGATTCGTGCGATCCAGTCCGGATGAGCCACGGCATCATCATCCGTGAAGGCCACGATCTCGCCGGTGGTGTTGCGGATGCCGGTATTTCGTGCCACGTCAAGTCCAGCGCGGGGTTCTTGAATATATCGCACCCCGGGGAACTGCCTGACGATATGGCGCGTTGCATCGGATTGGGGCGCGCTGTCCACCAAAACGATCTCCCCGGGCTTTAGGGAGATTTCTTGGAGAGAAGCAAGACATTGCTTCAGTTGCCCGGGTCTGTCCCGGGTGCAGACCACCACGGAGACAGTTGGACAGGGCATATTCTGATCAGGCAATGAGAGATTTTCTTCAAGCTGTTGCAAGGGTCTGTCCAGCGTTCCCAGCGTTTTCAGATTCAATCGACACGCCCCCGGGGACCTGCGTGCCCATGAGGATCCCCTGGATGTTTCCAGCAGACCATGTCTCAAGGCAGGTTCGATGGCTGTAATTGCGCACTCTCTGAGATCGGCGCTACTCATGGGGAGTCGGGTTGCCCTTATCCAATGCTGACCCAAGGGGATGTCGCGCCACCAGAACACCACAAAGATTCCCCCTGTCTCCTTTTTTCCGGCAAGGTCCATGACCCCTTGGCGCAGATCAAGATGCAGGATCTCCCACGGCTTGAAATTGGACTTGGGAAGCGGGGTCGGAGGGTTTGTTGACTTTGCCGGTGTCAGGCTGGAACGTTGCGTGACAGGCAGCCCATGTTCCGGTTTTACATCATGCGTTGGCAGCCGTGCAGCCTGATTCAGGATCCGATCCATTCGTTTGACGGATCGGTCATAGCCCCCGAACAGCCCGATCACGCCTCCTGCCATTTCTGCAAGCACCATGTAGCAGGGGATGGATTTCTGCCTGAGCATAGCGGCCGTCAATTCAATGAGATGCTCGTTAAACCAGAGCTGAAGCAGGTATCGCCGTGTTTTCCGTAGGGCGGGATCGGTTCGACGGATCTTGTCCATGTGTGTCATGACCCCCAGCCCCCAGCTCCAATACTGCCGGGTCAATGACCAAAGCCCTCTGCGATGCTCATGAAACACAAGAAGGTCAGGTGCATAGACAATCGTATGACCTGTCCTGATGAGCCGGTAGAATATGTCGTGGTCCCCTGCAGCAGGGAGGGGAGGCCCTGTGTCGAGGGCCTCATCGAACCCATTTAAATCCTTCAGAATTTGCTTTTGAAATACCATGTTGGCCCCCGTGCCGAAGACGCCGGCGCTGCACGGGTAAGCAGGATGGTTGTCGAGCTTTGCGCCGTAGCGTACGGGATCGAATCCCCTCCGAAATCCGCCTCTTTTCTCAAATATGATCTGGGCTCTTGTGGTCAGCTCCAGGGGGAGGACCTGCCCGGTGAAGGCCGCGGCATCCGGGTTGGCGTTCCACGCCTCCATGAGACCTGCCAGCCATCCCTTGTCAACGACCACGTCGTCGTCGATATAGGCTACGAGGTCTCCCCGCGCCTCCCTGAGTGCACGATTACGGGCAAAATCGAGTCCCGGCCTTGGTTCAACGATGTACCGGACGCCGGGACAGGAGGATACAATAGTCTCCGTGTCCTTGGTGGATGGCGCGTTGTCAACGACCAGGACTTCCAGCGAGAGAGACCCCCCGCTGCCAACCGGATCCATTGCCCGCAAGGACCTGAGGCACCGGGTCAGCAACCCGGTGCGGTCTTTCGTGCATATGGCTACAGTAATAGAGGGTGGTTCATGGGGCTTGACAGGCGGTCTCATTTCATCTCGAATGGCTGCCTTGACCAGGGCCGTGCCGCTCTTCTTTATGATCCTTTGTTCTAATTCCTTTCCTGTGAGGGGCTTGTCTCCGGGCAATGCCTCCATCCAGAAGTAAAGAGGTTTTCCCTTGCGCCTCACAAGTACAGCTATGCCGTCAACATCCTCCCTTGAAAGGCGCATGCAGGGAAGGGGCTGAGTCGATTCAATATCCAACAGGGCGTATTGATTACAGCTTTGCCTTGAGTCTCTCATGCCGTGTTTTTGGGAAACTGAAGTTCATAGAGCTTGGCAAATAGCCCGCCGGCCGCCAGGAGCTGACGGAGATCTCCCTGTTCACACACGCGACCCTGTTCCAAAACCACGATATGATCGGCCTGCTGGATCGTGGAGAGGCGGTGGGCGACGATGAGGACTGTGCACTCCTGTCTCAGGCTTTGGATCGCGTCCTGAATCAGGCTCTCGGATATGGTGTCCAGGACGCTGGTGGGCTCGTCGAGAATAAGGATCTGCGGTTTGCGGAGAAAGGCCCTGGCCATAGCGATGCGCTGCTGCTGACCTCCTGAAAGCCGTACCCCCCGTTCGCCTATCTGGGTATCGTAGCCGTCCGGAAGCTGTGAGATAAACCCGTGGGCGTCGGCCTGGCGGGCCGCCTCCACAATCTCATCCGGATCTGCGTCGAGACGTCCATAGGCGATGTTTTCTCTTACGGTTGCATCGAACAGGTAAACGTCCTGACTGACCATTGCGATCTGTTTGCGCCACAAGGCGAGGTCCAGTTGACGGAGGGGGCGATCATCGACAAGAATCTCGCCCTCTGTGGGGTCATAGAGCCTGAGGACCAGTTTGATCAGCGTGGATTTGCCTCCCCCGGAGGGACCTACAAGGGCCGTGGCCCTGGCTTGTTCGATAGATATGGAGACATCGCGGAGCGCCGGCCTTTTGGAGTTGGGATAATAAAAAGACACATGATGAAGGTGAATGCCCTTTTTGAGGTCTTGGACTGGGACATTTCCCGAGCTCGGGGAGGAGGGGTGTATGGCGGCGTGGTCCAGCAGGGACATGACATCCGCGACGGAAGCGGATAATGAACTGAGTTTGATGCACTGCTCGTCCAGTTCTTTAATCTTGGGTTGAAGCCTGTACAGAATAAAGATGAAGACCAACAGCGCTGTTAGTCCGGCGGGGGTCCGGAGGGCTGTAAAAAGGACATAGACCAGGAGACCTCCTGCGAGGATTTCATAGACCGGGTTTACAAGGCCTGCTGCAAGGGTCAGTTTCATGACGAGCCTGCTGATGCCTTCTGAGGCCTTATTAAACCGATTTTGCTCATAGGGCTCCCGGCCAAAGGCCCGAACCACCTTCATGCCCTCAAGGGCCTGGACCATTCGCTTGTAGAAAAGGGCGTTTGTATGTGTGAGCTTTGAGCTGAGATTTTTCACATACCGGTTCAAGACACGAACAAGCACGGAAATCATGGACATGAAAATGATGACCAGGACCGTCAGTTTCCACGAAATAAGCAGCAGGAGCGCAGTATAAACCACGATCATGCACAGGGAAATGATCAAATCCACCAGCGTCTCGAGCGCGTCACGCGTGCGCCAGGTTTCCGTAGCAAGGGTGTTGTACAGCTTTCCGGACGGACTCGCTTCAATGAAACCGTATTCGACTCTCAAAATCCGGTTGAACAGGCAGGACCTCAGACGATGGGCAGCGTGCATATCCAACCAAGCGAAGAGGGCGGTCGTGCTGAATGAAAGCAGGGCCTTCAACAGGATGGCGCCGAAGATAAACCATGCAATGACCATCAGACGGTGGGCCGGGGCTACATGATTGAATAAGCCGGCAAGCGTGTCCGCGAGCCAGATGCCGGTATCAGGATGGAAGGCGGGTTGTTCCATGCCATTCAGAAACGGGATAAAGAGGCTGATGCCAAAGCCTTCGGCCAATGAGGACAGGGCCCCAAGGCCAATGATGGCGGGTATGGCCCAGGGGTGGAGGCGGAGGAGGGAAAAGAGGCCGCGAATATTCTCGATCTCTTTTTTTCTCGGCCTTTGCAAAGGGATCTTTTCAGATTGCGGCATGTCAGTTAATGTCTCCGAAGTCTGATTCGATTTTTCTTGCATCGCGGCGGGCCTTAAAATAGGCCAAGGGCCCTGCGAGCGAACCCGCCATTTCGGTCAGCATCAGGTCTGGGGGGAGACGTTCGGGTCCGTTCGTATGTCGCAGGAATCGCATGAGGTGCCTTCCGATCAGCCAGCGAAACGCGAAGACGGTAATGCGGGGCCCGGAAGCCGGGAAGGCCATGATGCTTCGGGTGAGATAGGCAGTGAATGCAATGCCCCAGCTCCGTATCTGGGATTTGAGTTGACGGTAATCCCTGCGATGGATGTGCCGCACCTTTGCCGCGGGTTCATAAACAAGACGGTATCCTTTCTCAACGGTCCTGAAGAAGATTTCAAGGTCCCCGCCCCCGGTTGTCGCCGTTCCTGTATCGAGGGCGGGATCGAACCCGCCGATATGGTCAAAAAGAGATCTGCGGAAAGCCATATTGGCACCTGTCCCCATGTCCCCGGCCGCAAGATGAGACCATTTGGAGCGATTGGCCGCTCTTTGGGCTGGATAGCTCTTCCGCTTTTGGCCCTTTCCAAAACCCCCGTATCTCTCGAATAGAATTTGCGCCTCGGTTTCCAGTTCATAAGGCGTGACCAGACCGGTCACTGCCATGATTTGCCTATCCTCGACAAAGACGTGAACGATGGCGTCAATCCAGCCCGGCTCCACCACCACGTCATCGTCCGTAAAGGCGATAATCTCGCCATGCGCTTCGGCGATAGCCCGATTCCGCGCCCAGTCCAGGCCTGGCCGCGGCTCAACAATGTACCGAACCCGCGTGAATTTGTCCCGGACCAACCTCTCTGCAGCGGCTGTCCCGGGTGCATTGTCGATGACCAGGACATCAAGGCGGGGGTAGGTCAATTGCTCGATGGCGGAAAGGCATCTGTCCAGGTAGTGCACGCGGTCGCGCGAGCAAACCGCAACGCTTGCCAGAGGCAGGGCATCGTTGCCTCTCGGAATCGTCTTCAGCGACATCATAACCAACACATAGGCTCACAAAAACGGACAAGTTCACGGGACTTGCTTACATAAGTTTTTTGGCAACAGTTCACGGGGGCTTGAGATCTCCCTGATACACTGATATGAGAAAATCGCATCAGCTCAATAATTGGG
>JAGHEC010000228.1 GCA_021159525.1 Deltaproteobacteria bacterium
TGGCTAACAAGGCAATGGCGGGCAGGCTTGCCCCTTTGGCATTCTCGCATTCGTCGAGCTGCGGCTTCCCCCACTGATAAGTCACGAAGAGACGGCGCCCTCCCGGCAGTCGCGTCAGAAAAACCCTTCTGCCCCGGGTTATTGAGCTGTTACCGCCAATCTTAAAAGACCGAAAGGAGGAATGGCATGGCAACAGGAAGCACGTACAACATCATCGAACTGGTTGGTACAAGTGATACGTCATGGGAAGAAGCCGCTAAACTGGCCGTGGAAACCGCTGCAGAGACTGTAAGAGACCTTCGGGTTGCGGAGGTCATTCAACTGGACATGACCGTAGAGGACGGCAAAGTACAGAGATACAGAGCCAAGGTCAACGTATCATTCAAGTATCAGAAGGAAACTTAGTTGCCAGTGGGGGCGAAAGCCCGGAAGACCTTCACCCCCGGCTTTTTATTCCGAGCGGCTTCCGGCATATCCCCACGTCAAAGGGTCTTGTCCCGGGATATCAGCCGCATCCTTCCCTCTTATATCCGGGGCAGGGTCAGGAAACGCAATAATATGGCCAAGCAGCCCGGCATACCAGTAGGTGACCAGCAGGAACGGCCCCCCACTGCTGCAAACGGTTACAAAGGCCTTGGCAAAGACAGTAGCCGGGAAGGGAGGTGAACATAGTGGGAAAGCGTTATCAGCACATGCGGACAGAAGGCCTGAGCCGTTTTCTCTTCTACGTCTTGGGCCGCAGGCCGGATGAATTCGGCCTCGTGCCGGACAGCCAGGGATTTGTAACCTCCAAGGAACTGCTTCAGGCCCTCCATGAGGAAGGGGAGTGGCGGCATGTGCGGCAATCTCATATTAACGAGATCCTCATGGGGACCGACCGCTCTTTCTTTGAATCAGAGGCGGGTCGAATCCGCTCGGTAGAGCGGCCATGGGAGGGAGAGTACCATCAACCGGCCATGTTCGTTCCCAAGATCCTGTTTACACCCATTCGGCGCCGAGCCCATACAGTGGTCATGGAAAAGGGCCTGAAGGGTCACGGCGGCAGACCAGTCATCCTGTCGGCAGACCGGGAGATGGCCCTCCGGATCGGCCGGCGACGCGACCCGGACCCGGTGCTGATCGAGGTCCGCGCAGCAGCAGCAAGTGAAAAGGGGATACTGTTCCACGCGTTCGGGATTCTGTTCCTGACCCGCGAGATTCCGGCCCCATTGATTGTCGGTCCTCAGCCGCCCAAAGAGCGGGCGGAGACCCGAAAGGGGAAAGACAGGCCCGCTGAAAAGCGTCCAAAAATCCGGCCACCCCTCACACCCGGGACCTTTATCCTGGATCCCGCCCGGGATCCCGATCAAGCCCGGAAGGCAAAGGGCAAAAAGAGAAAAGGATGGAAAGAGGCGGCCAGAAAAATGCGTAAGAAATCAAAAAGATGAAACTTCGCCCTCTCTTTTCTCAATTCTCCGACGGCCTCTTATATCCACAGCCCTTCTTGCGGCACACAAGAACCGCCTTCCCATCTTTTTTACGCTTGATGCTCAGGACCCTCGTCCCGCACTCGGGGCAAACATCGTCGTAGGGTTCATCCCATGTAGCGAAGGTGCAGTCCGGATACCGGCTGCATGAATAGAACTTTTTCCCCTTTTTGGATGTCCTCTCCACCAGCATGCCCCCACACCCTTCTTCAGGACACGGCACCCCCGTGTTCACCGGGGCCGGGTTCCAGATATTCTTGCAGGCCGGATAACCGCTACAGGCCACAAACGACCCATACTTGCCGTTTTTTACCACCATCGGCCGGCCGCACTTTTCACAGATCCCCTCCTGCCTTCCTGTCTCGGCCGGAGTTTCAAGGTGAATGCGGCCCTTTTCATCACGCGTAAAATTGGCGGTGTTCTTGCATTCCGGGTAACCGGTGCAGGCCAAAAAGATGCCGTTGCGTCCAGACCTGATGGCCATGGGTCGATGGCATCTCTCGCACATGATATCGGTCACCACCTCCCATTTAATATCTCTTTTGGCCTGATTCAGGGCTTTTTCAAAAGATATGTAGAACTCCCTCAGGATGTCGGTCCATCCGACCTCGCCCCGCTCGATCCTGTCCAGATTGTGCTCCATCTGGGCCGTGAAAGCAGTATCCATAACCTCGGGAAAGCGTGCCACCAGCAGATTTGTCACCAAAAACCCGAGTTCCGTGGGCCGAAAACGGCCCTTTTCAATGGATACGTACTCCCTGCCGCTGATATTGGCCAGAATGGCCGCATAAGTGGACGGTCTCCCGATCCCGTTTTCCTCAAGGGCCCTGATTAGGCTGGCCTCCGTATAGCGGGGCGGCGGCTGGGTAAAATGCTGGGCCGGAACCAGTTTGATGAGCATAAGAACCTGATCTTTCTCAAGCGCCGGCAGTTGGGCATTCCCGTTCTTATCACCGGCAGCATCATCCGATCCTTCCTGGTAAAGGGCGGTAAATCCCGGAAAAACCATTATGGAGCCATTTGCCCGAAAGGTCGCTTTCCCTGCCCGGATGTCTGCCTGCGTCTTGTCCAGGATGGCCGGGCTCATCTGGCAGGCCAAAAACCGCTTCCAGATGAGGGAATACAGTGCCAGTTGATCTTTTGAGAGGTAGGGCCCCACAACATCAGGCGTCAATCGGGAGGAGGTGGGCCGGATGGCTTCATGGGCCTCCTGGGCGTCCTTGCGGCTCTTGAAGCGGTTCGGCGTTTCAGGGAGGTATTCCTTTCCGAAGCGTTCTTCAATAAATGTGCGGGCCTCGCCCACGGCCTCGTTGGAAAGGCGAAATGAATCTGTCCGCATATAGGTGATAAGCCCTACCACGCCCCTTTCCCCCAAATCGACCCCTTCGTACAGGCTCTGTGCCACAGACATGGTCTTTTTTGCGGGAAACCGTAGCTTTCGAAAGGCTTCCTGCTGAAGAAGGCTCGTGATAAACGGAGGCGAGGGATTCTTTCGCGTCTGTTTCTTGGTGATCGTCGTGACCTTAAAGGGGAGGCCGGTGATCTCGGAGACGATCTTGAGTGTGTCATCCTCATTCTTGAGAGCAACCTTCTTGCCTGCGTATTTGAAGAGCCTCGCCTCAAAGGGAGGGGGATCGCCTGTCTGCAGATGGGCCGTCAGGGACCAGTATTCCTCGGATTCAAAGGCCTGGATCTCCCGCTCCCTGTCACAGATCATTTTGACCGTCACAGACTGGACCCGTCCGGCGCTGAGACCGCCCTTCACCTTTTTCCACAAAAGCGGAGATATCTCGTAACCCACGAGCCGATCCAGGATCCTTCTGGCCTGTTGAGAATCAAACTTGTTTTTGTCAAGTGCCTGAGGCGAAGCAACAGCCTCACGGATGGCCCTGGCTGTCAACTCGTTGAAGAGAACACGGTAAATCTTTTTGTCCTTATCCTTTGCCCCATTTTTCAGTTCTTCGGCAATATGCCATGCGATGGCCTCCCCTTCCCTGTCAGGGTCCGGCGCCAGATAAACAGCCTCAGCCTGCTTCCCTGCGGCCTTCAGCTCTTTAAGAATTTTGTGTTTCCCTTTGATGGTCACATATTCGGGTTTAAAGTCGTTTTGGATATCCACTCCCAATCTGTTGACTGGCAGATCTTTCACATGCCCTATCGAGGCCATAATCTTGAAGTCAGGCCCCAGATATTTTCGAATGGTCCTGGCCTTCGCAGGCGACTCAATAATCAATAAGTTGTCTGGCATCCCTGTTATCCATTGGGCGTTGTCGGGTTGATGAGTTCATTGGGTTTATGGGTGCTATCGTACAAACATCCTGCCGGCAAGCTGGCGCACCATCCCTTCCAGTTCCAGTTTCATAAGGACGCCGGCCACCCTCCCCGCCTCCATGTTTGCCTGTCTTGCTATATCATCCATGTGGATGGGATAATCTCCGATGATCCCGTAGACCCGCTCCTCCACTTCATCCATGGCCCGGGGCTTTGCGTCGGGATTCTTCACGCCCGATCCTTTTGAAGGCCCCCTTCCCATAAATCCCAACTCGGCTAATATATCATCCGCATTCTCGATCAGCTTTGCTCCCTGCTTGATCAGGAAATGGGAACCCGTGCTCTTGAACGAATCAATGCTCCCGGGCACGGCGAACACATCGCGGCCCTGTTCAAGGGCCAGAGAGGCGGTAATGAGCGATCCGCTCCTTCGCGTGGCCTCCACCACCGCCGTACCCCTGCTGAGCCCGCTGATAATCCGGTTCCGGATCGGGAAGTTTCTGGGTTCAGGCGGCGTCCCTGTAGGAAACTCCGACACAATCGCGCCTTTTTCTTCTATGCGCCTGAAAAGGGCCTTGTTGGACTCGGGATAGATCACATCAATCCCTGTTCCCAGAACCCCCACGGTAAAGCCTTCCCCCAAGAGACACCCGTTGTGGGCCGCGGCATCAATTCCCCTTGCCAGTCCGCTCACCACACCGGCCCCCCTTCTTGCCAGCCCCATGGCGATCTTTTCCGCTGCACTTCGACCGTAGTGGGTGGAATTCCGCGATCCAACCACGCCCACAAAAGTCTTGTTCGGAGGTATGTCTTTGCCCCTGACAAACAAAACCATGGGTGGATTGTGGATCTCCCTCAAAGATGGAGGATAGGAGGGATCCGTATAGACTATTATCTTGGCATTTACCTGTTCGGATCTCCTTATTTCTTTTTCAGCCTCTCTGTCAAGGGCGCGGCCGGTAATTTTTTCGGCGAGGTCCTTCCTCATTCCCTCTATCTGCATGAGTTCTGCAAGGCCTGCCTCAAAGATCGTCCCCGGATCGCCGAAGGCCTGGATCAACCGCTTGAGCACCGCGTTCCCCAGCCCCGGGATCAAGTAAAGGGCCAGCCACGAGACCCTGTCGTCCTGGGATACGTTCATGTTCCACCCTCTCCCTGCTTCCTTTGCTACGGCGGGTTCTCTCAGTGTCTTGTCGCGCCGTCCCAAGGCGCCCCCTCGGAGTCCGACCATGCCCCCCGACCATTGCCCCTGTCATCTGACGGGGGCAGCCGCCCGCCTTGCTCTCAAGCCTGCCCGCTGCAATCAAACAGCTCCCTTTTCATCTTCTGAGGAATTGCGGCCTGCAGGGTCGGGACAAATGATCACAGGGGGCCTTCCAGGTCATTCCCCCTCTTTGATCAGACACAGATCCGCGTGGCGGGGGTGCTGAATGACAGGAGAATAAAACAGGGATCTACGCGTTCGTCAAGCCTTTTTGAATGACGGGCCTGATCAGAGTCTTTGTTACAACTTCCCTGCAAGGTGCAAAGAAGTCTGCCCGCACAGGTTTCTGCCGCCAAGGCGCAAGGATATAGCGCCTTATGAAAGCGTGTCCTCGGGGCTGGATCATACCGAATTCAACGCCCTGCCGCCGTTCCCACGAGCTGTAACCGGTTTTTGTCCCGTCCCCGGGCTGTATTCGGTTTTTCCCGCCCGCGGTATGGGGGGGTGGGGGTCACTGGCTCCCCTCCAAGACGGGACAACAAAATGCGTACCTAACGCTCGGCGACCGCCCCCTGACTCGTAATAGCCTTTATGGAAAGGCAGCAAAGGACTACCGTCTTATGAGAGTTTGTCCTTGGGGCTGGATCAGAACGAATTCCAACGCTCTGCTGCCGTCCCCAAGAGCTGTAACCGGTTTTTGTCCCGTCTTGGAGGGGAGCCAGTGACCCCCACCCGCGCGGGCATAACACCGCGGCACTTTGCGTGAAACTTTTGCCGGCGGGCACAACGTTTTGGCACGTGGGCGAGACGTGTTCCGTTGCGACCGTCAGCCCTCTCTTAGGATTAGGATGAAGCAATGCCCAGCCATCATATACGGATCGAGACTCCGGAAACCCGGCTTTCCTGACAACGGCGCTCCACATAGGACCTGGCCCTACGGTAAACATGGGCCGCGCGCTCGGACCCGACGGAAAGGGCGTCCCGGATCGCCTCCAGATATCCCCGTTCACGGACGATCTGAAATGTCCGGAGAAAATTGACGTCGTAGACCCATCCCATCTGCAACAGCTTGAAGTCGTTCACTGTTTTCAGGTCCACCATGTTTACGAGGCGCCCCTTCATCAGGCCATCGTACACTGGGTCCGAGATACGGGGAAGATCGGGGAGATCCAGCTCAAGGGCATGATTTCGCTTTTTTCCCGAATCCCGATAGTAGGATGTAACCACATGCCAGATATCCACCTTATCGGCATCCCTGAGAAGCCTCAGGAAAAGAAGCGTCCGCGCGTCTTTTTCCGCAGGCAGGCCAGCTCGATTGTGGGCACCCACCACCTTGAGGATGAGCTTTGCATCAAAGACGTCCATCCTTTTGAGAATGCGGCTCTCCCTTATGACCCTCACCCCCAGGGCCGCATGATCCTCAGAGCGATGGTCCATGAAGGTTCCATACCGCGTGTATTGCTCAAACCGGCCGATGTCGTGGAGCCACCCTGTAACCTCGGCCGTACAAAGATCCTCTTGCGAAAGGTTCAGAGTAGCCCCGATATCGCGGATAGCTTCACAAACCCTTTGCGTATGACGGGTCTTCAGATCGATGTTTTGCTGGATGCATGGATCCCGGGAAACAAATTGATCCACGTACTCGTAAAACCAGGCCGTAAGCCTCTTCAAGCCTTCTTTCGCGTCCATATAATATCACCCCTAAGCCTCAAACGGAGGGGCGGGGGGGGTAACGCCGCAGATTCCCTCTCCGCCTCAATAAATCCCCTCCCTGCACCCTGCCGCAATGATCTTTCCCAGTTCATTGCACCGCGAAAGGGCATCCCTGTCCACTTCTCCCTTAACTATCACCGGATCGTAGATCTTTTTAAACTGGTACCCCAGGCAGATCCTCTCAATCTGGGTCAATGCGCCGTTCCCGTCATTCCCCGCGCTGATAAAGACAGCATAGGGTTTCTTGAACACCTCTTTTCTCCCCCGCGCCGCCTCATATGTGCGGTCAAAAAAATCTTTGATCATGCCTGCCATATAACCGAAGTATTCGGGCGAACCAATGATCAGACCGTCGCATCCGACCAGATCCTCCATACCGGCCTCGGCCGCCTGCTTGAGCATCACGCGAACCCCTTCTATCGAACCGGCCCCCCGGGCCACTGCCCGGGCCATTTTCTCGGTATGGCCCGATTGAGAATGGTAAATAATCAGTATAGTGCACATACCCTCTTCCTTCATAACCGTTTACGGGTCATTTTTGGTTAAATTGTAACAGCTCAATAAACAGAGGCAGGAGGGTTTTTCTGACGCGACTGCCCGGACGCCCGGAGCGGAATCCCATGCAAACCCTCCTTCACCCCACTTTTAAAAACAGCTACAATCCATTTTCAAAAAACTTGCCGGAGTTTGGCCCCTGAACAGCGAGATCGCAAGCTCACACCAAAAGACGATACACATGATTGCAGAACAGACGCGTATCGGGCCCATGGCGGTCTTCTCCTATATCGTGGGCTGTATGTAAACCGGACAGAGAATGTCTTGACATTGACCCGGAAGGAACCACCCTCTTCATAACCCTTCCATTGGCACTGGAAACAGCCCGGGACTGACCCGCCAGCCCTATTGGTTCCTGATCCGGCAGAGGGGCTTGATCAACCATCGCGGTCTTGCCCCGGACAGGCTTCACGTCCTGCCATGATCAGAACGGGATAAAATCCTTTGCGAAAGGGCCGGTCTGGGGCGTGGTTCGGACGTCGCGTCAGGACTGGGCAAAGAATCCGGGATCTGGTAGATATAGATGGGATCTCCGTGACGGACAGAGACGGGCCGGCGTATGCAAATGGGCTTCCAGCCGGGGAGGGAAAAATTGCAGGAGACCACCCGGCTCCCCTCGTGAAGCTCTGCCATGAGCTTGCCCCCCAGACGTTCCATCAAATCTGGAAAGAGGTAGCAGAAGACCACATCCCCTCCGCTCAGATCCATATTCCAGAAATTGCCGTAACGTACCCGAACACCCTTCCGCCCCGCACACAGAATCCTGGCCGCAAGATACGCCATCGGGTTTATTTCAAAGCCCAGGGCCTTAACCCCGTACCGCCTCACCGCAGCCCGAAGCACACGTCCGTCACCGCATCCCAGATCGATCGGGCAATGTCCGGGCTTCATGGGGACGGCATCCAGAAATTCCTTAATCCTCGGAAGGCCTGTTGACACAAAAAGTGCCCCCCGGGTCACCGGGAGCAAACCGGCGATGGACGCCGCATACAACAGCTTGAGCCCCAGGAGAATGCCCGCCGCAGCTATAAAGATGACAGCCCATAACGGCATCATGAGTCTCTATCCCGATGTTGTCTGTCACCCGGCCCGGGGGCCGGCCTCCACAACCGCCCCGTGCGTCTGGTCCTGGAACTGGGCGAAATTATCCTGAAAGAGCCGCACCAGCCTGTTGGCCTGGGCATCGTAGGCAGCCGTGTCAGACCAAGTGTCGCGGGGATTCAGGATCTCTGCCGGCACCGATGGAGCCCGGGTCGGGACCATAAAGGAAAACAGCGGATCCCTGCGCATCTCCACGTCTTCCAGCTCGCCCTTGAGGGCCGCATTCAAAAGGGCCCTCGTGTGCTGGATCTTCATGCGGGCGCCTATCCCATAGGGCCCGCCGGTCCAGCCCGTGTTCACCAGCCAGCAGGCGGCATGGTGCTTGGCGATCTTGTCGGCCAGGAGCTGCGCATAGACCGATGGGTGTCTGACCATAAAGGGGGCGCCGAAACAGGCGCTGAAGGCGGCAACCGGCTCTGTCACACCCTTTTCGGTCCCGGCCAGCTTCGCCGTATAGCCGCTGATGAAATGGTACATGGCCTGTTCCGGGGTCAACCGGGCAATCGGAGGGAGGACCCCGAAGGCATCGGCCGTGAGCATAATAATGTTTCTGGGATGCCCCGCCATCTTGGAAGGCAGGATGTTCTGAAGGTGGGTAAGGGGGTAAGAGGCCCGGGTATTTTCCGTAAGGCGGCTGTCATTCAGGTCAATGCGCCGGAGGGTGGGATCGATGGCCACATTCTCGAGGATGGTCCCGAAACGCCGCGTGCATTCGTAGATCTCGGGTTCCGCCTCCTTGGAAAGATGAATGACCTTGGCGTAACACCCTCCCTCGAAATTAAAAACCCCCCTGTCGGACCAGCCATGTTCATCATCCCCGATCAAGAGGCGGTTGGGATCGGCCGAAAGGGTGGTCTTGCCCGTACCTGACAAGCCGAAGAAGATGGCCACATCCGCTGGATCATCCCTGTTTACATTGGCCGAACAATGCATGGAGAGGACCTTGCGGCCTGGCAGGAGGAAATTCAGGGCTGTAAAGATGGATTTCTTGATCTCTCCGCCGTAGGCGGTCCCGCCGATCAGGATCAGCTTTTTGCTCAAATGGAGGGCCACGAACGCGCCGCTCCGCGTCCCGTCGTCGTCCGGGTCCGCATTGAAGTTGGGGCAGTGGAGGACCGTGAAGTCAGGGACAAAATCCCGGATGATCCTTCGATCCCGGGGCATCTGGATAAACATGTTGCGCACAAAGAGGCTGTGCCAGGCATGTTCGGCGACCACCCGCACGGATTGCCTGAAGGTCTCCTCGGCCCCTGCATAGCAATCCTGCACAAAAACCGTCTTGCCCCGGAGGTAGGCGGCCATCCGCCTGTGGAGGGCATGGAACCTTTCTTCAGGATAGGGCACGTTGACCTTGCCCCACCAGACATCCTTGCTGGTCTGGGGCTCATCCACCACATATTTATCTTTTGCTGCCCTGCCCGTGTGCTGGCCCATGCTCACCACCAGGGGGCCCAAGTGGGCAATGGCCCCCTCATATCGACGCACGGCCCATTCATAGAGCGCAGGGGTGGACAGATTCCAGTGCACCTGACCCAGATCGTAAAGCCCTGCGTTTTCCAGTCCGTACTCGGGTATCAGGTCGTGCATTTCCATAGGCCTTCTCCTTTCCATCTTTCCTTAACTCAAGGACTAAAGAGGGTAACAGCTCAATAAATGGGGGCAGAAGGGTTTTTCTGACGCGACTGCCGGGAGGGCGCCGTCTCTTTGTGACTTATCAGTGGGGGAAGCCGCAGCTCGACGAATGCGAGAATGCCAAAGGGGCAA
>JAGHEC010000106.1 GCA_021159525.1 Deltaproteobacteria bacterium
CGTGAACGGTTCCCTCCAATTTAAATATTTAGAGTATGCGGAACACAACGTCAGGCCTGCTGCGTTAAAGCCCGACGCCATATGTGGTGGAGCAGCCTCTCTGATGTGTGCTTCGAGCGGGACCTTAGGTGGTCGGCAACTTGACGGTTCCTGAGGCCGTTCCGCCTGCGGCCGGCGTGGCCTTAAGGCCGTTTGCCGTGATGGTCACGGCTGTCTTCCCTGACTCTTTGTATTCAAGCGAAAAATCCCCTGCATCCGTAAAGGCCTTGTTCATGGCTTCTGCCACTTTCTCTGCATCCGGGATGGAACCACTCTTAAGGATATAGCTTGCGGCATACTGGTTGACGCGGGCCTTGCCTTCGGCCACGGCCCCAACCGCAGCCTTGTTCTTGGCATCCTCTGTCATGTTCATGTACTTGGGCACTGCCACTGCCGCGAGGATGCCCAGAACGATCAGGACCGCGATGATCTCGATCAGGGTGAAGCCTTCTTCTCCGTTTAAACGCCCTTTTTGTTCTTTTTGGTTCATAACTCCCTCCTTTTTAAACATGTGTCTTGAAAAATATGCGGAATTCAACCCGCATTGTACGGATCAAACCGCGCCCATACGGCACACCCTTCGTGCCTATGCAAGGAGAGTGCCTGAAATGGGGGCGGATGATGATTACAAACCCATATCTTTAAAATCAATAGCCCGGCCCTGTGCCAACATTTGCCGCGTGCAGGGGAATTTCGGATGTTCAGGGTTTTAAGTTCGCGAAATCCCGAGATTTTGGATTGTGGATTCGGGCTGTTGCCGGGATGATCAAGCATCTGCACCATGCAAACACCGTGAAATTTTTGCTGCGGAATGAACGGGTGTGCGGCTTATTCCGGAAACAGTGGAGAATATGCTCGAATCCGTGACGGCTGTCAAGCGACAGAATCTACAAAATTTGTAGCCTGAGCATCGCATATTGAAGGTTGCGGGGCCGGTTTTTTTATTCCTTGAGCGCCTTTACGTCAATCCCGTATTTTTTTACTCTGTGCCACAGGCTCCGCACATTGATCCCGAGGAGCTCGGCTGCCTTGACCTGAACGCCCCCGGTCTTGCGCAGGGCCTCGAGGATCATCCCCTTTTCAATCTCGTGAAGATGGTCGTCCAGGGACAGCGAAGTATTCACTTCTGAATGGGTTGCGAAGGCCAGCCCGTCAACATGAAGGCCATCCGGCAGATTGTGAGGCCCGATCACGTTGTTTTCGCACATGACCGCGGCCCGGGTGATCACGTTCTGCAGCTCCCTGACATTCCCGGGCCAGTCATACGCGGTCAGCATGTGCATGGCGGCCGGCGAGACCCGGACGGCTTTTTTGCCCGTTGAGAGGAAATGCTCTGCAAGAAGCGGAATGTCCTCTTTTCTCTCCCTTAACGGGGGAAGTTGCAGCGAGAAGACGTTCAGGCGGTAAAAAAGATCTTTCCTGAACTGACCTGTCTTGACCATGTTTTCAAGGTCCTTGTTGGTGGCCGCCACAAACCGCACATCCACCTTGATGGGTTTGCCGCCGCCTACCCGTTCAAACTCTCTTTCCTGGAGGACCCGCAAGATTTTCCCCTGGGTATTCAAGGGCATGTCCCCGATTTCGTCCAGGAAGAGGGTGCCCCGGTGCGCCATCTCGAATTTGCCGATTTTTCGCTCGGTTGCGCCGGTAAAGGCCCCCCGCTCATGGCCGAACAGCTCGCTTTCCAAAAGGCCTTCGGGTATGGCAACGCAGTTGAGCTTGATCAGAGGCTGGTCTTTGCGTGCGCTGTGCTCATGGATGCTGGTGGCGACGAGTTCCTTGCCTGTGCCGCTTTCCCCTGATATCAGGATGGTGGCATCGGTAGGCGCCACCTTCATGACCTGACTTAGAACAGACCGGATGGCCTTGCTCTGGCCGACAATCTCCGGAAAGAGTTGACTGGCCTCCACCTTGCCCAGAAGGTCTGAAACACGGTCCAGGACCCTGGCGTAGTGCTCCAACCGATCCCCGGGCTCAACCGTCTCGGGGGCATCCCGGGCGCCTGCAAGCGCCGGCAGGGCCTCCGCCCTTTGTACAAAGGCCTCAAAGGGTCTGAGAATGGCCCGAATGATGAGCAGGCCGCAGGCAAAGGCCCCCGCGGCCAGGAGGACCACCCAGATCGCAATGCCGGCAATGGAGACATATGTCTCTTTTAGACCGCCCTCGGCAAGCCGGAAGGCCACAATCGCGGAACCGGCTGCAATCCCGGCAAAAATGAGCGGTATGATCACATACGGGCTGATATGAAAACGGATCTGCTTCATTTCATCTGAACGGCCTTTGTCAGATCCCACATGGGGAGGAAGATGGCCAGGGCAAAGAAGCCCACGACCGCGGCAAGGCCTATGGTGAGCATGGGACCGATGGCCTCGGAAAGCCGACCCATGGAGTACTCGACCTCGTCGTCGTAATGGGAAGAGACCTCCCGGAGCATCTCGTCCAGGCTCCCGGACTCCTCGCCGATGGCCACCATGTTGATCACCATGGGGGGGAAGTGTTTGGCGGACTTCAAAGGGCCTGCGATCCCCTGGCCCGCCTCTAATTGCTCCTTGATGCGGTCGAATTCCCGCGCGATGGCCGCATTGGCCATGGTTTCGGACAGGATTTCCATAGATTCCAGAACATGGATGCCGCTCGACTGCAATATGGCGAAAATACTTGCGAATCTTGACATGGCCGCCTTCTGGAACAGGGGGCCCATGATCGGTATTCTGAGAAAAAATGAATCTCTCACATATTTGCCCTGGTCTGTCTTGAGGTACAGGACCAGCACCGTGACAAGGCCGATGGCGCCTCCCAGCACAAGGAACCAGTAGTTTGCAAGGTACTGGTTAAGGGAGATGCAGATCCGGGTCGGGAGGGGAAGGTCCAGTCCTGCGCTCAAAAATATCTTGGCAAATCGAGGGATGACAAAGGTTAGCAGGACAAAGAAGGCAAGCCCCAAGAAAATGACCACGATAATGGGATACTGGAGGGCCGATTTGATGTCGGATTTGATCTTGTTCTCATGTTCGATGATGTAGATGAGGCGTTCCAGGACATCCGGAAGGGCCCCGCTGACTTCTCCGGCCTTGACCATGCTGCAATAGAGCGGCGTAAATACATGGGGATGTTTTCTAAAGGCGTCATAGAGGCTTACCCCCTCCTTGATGTCTTCGGCAATGGCCTGAGCGGTTTTTTTCATCTTCGGGTTCTCGGTCTGCTCTTCCAGTATATTTAATATGGTCAGGACCGGGACCCCTGCCCGGAGCATGGTGCGAAACTGTTTGGTGAAGAGGATCAGGTCCCTTGGTTTGATCCCGGCAAACCTGTCCCCGATTACTGAAAAGATGCTTTTCTTGGCCTCATCCCCTGCCTTTGTCACCTTGGTGGGAATATATCCGCGCTGGTTCAGGATGTCGGTCGCGATCTGAATCGAATCCGCCTCAACCACGCCGGATACGGCCCTGCCGGTTTCGCTGATGGCTTGGTATGCAAACTTTGGCATGGTCAGCTCATGATGGCGGAGGCCGCTTCCTCCAGGCTTGTGATTCCCTGTGCCGCCTTTTGGCCGGCGTTTTCCTTAAGGGTGGTCAGTTTTCCCGCCTGTCTTGCGGCGCGGGTGATCTCATGGCTCGATTTTCTTGCAAGTATCATGTTTCGAATCATATCATCCACGACCAGGACCTCGAAGACGCCGGTCCGGCCCTTGTAGCCCGTGCCCATGCACTGAAAGCAGCCCCTGCCGCACTGGAAATTCGCGCCTTCCACATCCAGGAGGCCCCACTCCTTGAGGACCCTTTCAGGCGGCTGGTAGGATTCCCGGCAATGCCGGCAGACCTTTCTCAGCAGACGCTGGGCAAATATGACAAGAATGACCGACGATACCAAAAAGGGCTCGATGCCCATGTCCATGAACCGGGCGATGGCCCCTGCTGCATCATTGGTATGGACCGTGCTCAGGACCCGGTGCCCGGTGAGGGCCGCTTGAACCGCGATGGTGGCCGTCTCGGAGTCGCGAATCTCGCCTACCATGATGACGTCAGGGTCCTGCCGCAGGATGGACCGCAATCCACTGGCGAATGTCATGCCGGCCTTGGGGTTCAACTGAACCTGACGGATTCTTTCCACGCGGAATTCCACAGGGTCTTCCAGCGTAATGATATTGATTTCGGGCTTGTTGATCTGGTTCAGGATGGCGTAAAGGCTGGTGCTTTTTCCGCTTCCTGTAGGCCCTGTGCTGAGGATCATGCCGTAGGGCTTTACGATCATCTTTTCGAGTTTGATTCTGTCTTCAGGCGACATGCCCAATTGCTCAAGGGAGTATATGCCTGCGCTCATGTCCAGGAGGCGCAGCACAATGTTTTCGCCGTAAATGGTTGGCAGGGCGGAGGCCCTGATATTGATCTCCTTGTTGTTCATTCGGACGGTGAACCGTCCGTCCTGAGGCACCCGGGTCATGGCGATGTCCATGTTGGACAGAAGCTTGATCCTGGATGCAACCGGCAGGAACATGGACTTGGGCGGTGCGGGAACCTCGTGCAGCTTTCCATCCACGCGAAATCGCACATACACTTTTTCCTTCTCGGGGCTGATATGGATGTCGCTGGCCCCTTCCCGAATGGCCTGGGAAAGGATGGAATTGACGAGACGAATGACCGGGGCCTCCTCGGCCATGTCCTGGAGAGAGCTGACCTGGACGTCTTCGACGCCTGTTTCCGCCTCATCCTCCCCGCCGGCGGCGTACTGGACCTTTTCGATGCTCTCCAGGACATTGTCCATGCCCGAGTATGAACCATAAATACTGCTGATCAACTGGTTCAGTTCCTGCTCGGTGCATATAACCGGCTCGACCTCCATGTTGGCGGCGATCTCGATGGCGTCCAGGGCATCGATGTCCATGGGGTCGATCATGGCGATGGTCAGGAGGCGTCCTTTCTTTTTTAAAGGGGCTGCCTGGTATTTCTCGGCAAGATTCATGGGAATGGTCTTTGCCATCTCCATGTCAAGGGGATAGTCATTGGGGTCGTACTTGCGTACCTTCAATTGCCGACTGAGAAGCTCCACCAGTTGGGACTCCCTGACCAGGCCGCTCCTTGTCAGGATCTGCCCCAGCTTCAGATTCGAATGTTCCTTGGCAGCAAGGGCCTCCTGGAGCTGCTCCTCGGTCAACAGCCCGTTTTCAATCAGAATCTCCCCCAGTTTTTTCCTTTTGACCACGCTTGGATCCTTTGTATTGTCTATAATATGCCTTGTTTGTAACAGCTCAATGAACAGGGGCAGGAGGGCTTTTCTGACGCGACTGCCGGGAGGGCGGAAGAAAAATCATTCTGCCCCGGTGGTACGGTCGCTGTTATACCCCCAATTATTGAGCTGATGCCCTTGTTTTACCTCAATAATCAGGGGCAACCCCCTGGAGAAATCAGTCGCCCCGATTGATTGGCAAGATGGCTTACGGGCCCTTGATTTTTGAGATCATACCGTCCATGAACGAAAACTCCCGAAATTCCTTTGAACTCCCCCTATTGCAAGGGATCCCTGAAAAAGAGCCTGTCTTGCCCCCAGTCCGACAGGA
>JAGHEC010000219.1 GCA_021159525.1 Deltaproteobacteria bacterium
CTTCGCTCGCTTCGCTCGACTCAGACCCCATCCTTCGGATGGGTCCCCGGTTTGTCCTCGCTTCGCTCGGACTCCCCATCCTTCGGATGGGTCCCCGGTTTCGTGACTTATCGGTGGGGGAAGCCGCAGCTCGACGAATGCGAGAATGCCAAAGGGGCAAGTGTCCCCCGCAGATAAGTCACTGAAGAGACCAGCCCGGAGGCCCGGAGCAGAAGAAAAATCCTCCTGCCCCGGCGGTACGGTCGCTGTTATCCCCCCAATTATTGAGCTGATCCGATTTTTTCATATCAGTATATCAGGGAGATCTCAAGACCCCGTGAACGGTTACTCCTCCCCGGACCCTGCAAAGCCCAAAATGATGGCCAAATGCGGCATGGAAACGGCGTCAGGCCGTCTCTTTGCCTGTTGGGTCCTTTTCTCTCAATTCTCTGACAATGGCTTCGATTTCATCCAGATAGGCTTCCGGAGCGCTGACGTGTCCCCACCCCTTCTGGGCCTGGAACAGCCCGTCAAAGGCGGTATCATAATAGGAGCGCATCATATGCGGAATGCCCCGTTCGTTTAGGACCGATTCCAGCAACTGGGCCTCAAACTCGTTTTCCAGGGTCGCCCCCTTCTTGTAATCGTCCATAACCTTTACCCTTCCACGGCCTCAGAGGCGCACGCCGGCCCCTGCCCTGCCCTGTGATCCGCTCTCCGGCAACATGATGCAGGAAATGCCCGTACGCAAGAACCCCTCAAGTCAATAACATTGAATCGCAGCTCAATAACCCGGGGCAGGAGGGTTTTTCTGACGCGACTGCCGGGAGGGCGCAAGAAAAATCCTCCTGCCCCGGCGGTACGTTCACTGTGCTTCCCCTAAATATTGAACTGTTACGTCATTTGACATTCGAATTTGTTTCGGATTTCGGATTCCGATATTCGGATTTTGCCTGAACAGGAGTTTTCGTTCAGGCACTAATTAGCGCCCATCCACATCACTGCTTGTACCGGCTTATGGCGGGTTCGTCAAGGACTCTGTGACAGGACCGGGATCCAAGCAGGCAGGGCCGCAGCCGTGAAATAGCCGCAACGGGTAATTTTGTAACATTGGTCCATGCTTTCCCCATTTCTATTTTTCGGCAAAGATAACAAACAGTTAATCATAATAGAAAGCCGGCTCTGTTACAAAATTCCCCGGGCAGACCGTGTTTGCCCCATGAGGCTCCAGGATCCTGATCCCTCCAATCCCGACCTGTTTCCAACAAGTCCTTACACGGTCACGCCACGCCTCAGAATGGCTAAATATTCCACAACCTGTTGAATTTCATAAAGTTCAGCCTTTGCCGCAATGACGGAAGCGGGCAATATCCCACCTGTCAGAGGACCGTCAAATGCAGGACACGCTTTCACCCCTGCATTTTCGGGCACAGAGATTGCTCTGAACAAGCTGATAATGCCCAGGCCTTTGAGACAAGGCGTGGGAGAGGATATGTGAGGCGATGAACACACAAAAAACCATCCTTATTGCCGAGCCGGCCGGGGCCCTTTCCCCAAACCTTAAGGCCTTTGCAAAGGAAAGGGGATACATGCTGCTCAAGACCGGCACCCTCAAAGAGACCCTCCTCATGCTTCAGGGACAACGGGTGGATGTTCTTGTGCTTCATGCCCTGCTTTTGGAAAAGGACTGCGAATTCATATCGGTTATCAAGGGAATGGAGAGGAACCTGCCCATCATCATATGCGCTGACGCCAATACCGCGGAGCTGGAGAGCAGCATCCGCAAGCAGGGGATTTTCTATTATCATATCCAGTCGTTCGGCATTCAGGACCTGGAGATGGCCATATCCAATGCCGTGAACGGACTGCCCCATTAACCTTGGAGGACCCGAACATGACCTTAGAGAAAAAGATCGCTTCCCGCAAATTTGTTCTCCTGGGGGAATTTGAACCGCCCAAAGGGGCCGATTTCACGCGCTTGCTCGAAATGGCCGGCCGGGTCAAGGGGAGGCTGGACGCCCTGGTAATCCCTGAAATGGGAAACGCGGTCATGAAGGCCAGCTCCCTGGGAGGGTGCGCCTTTTTAAAACAGCACGGCCTTGAGACCATCCTGCAAGTATGCTGCCGTGACCGCAACCGTCTGGCCCTCCAGGCCGACATCCTCTCGGCCGCGGCCTTAGGCGTCATTGATGTGATGGCCGTGTCGGGCGAAGATATCCGCTACGGCGATCATCCGCAGGCCAGGGAGGTCTATGATGTGGATCTCATGCAACTCTTAGAGATCCTGGCAAGGCTCCAGGCCGGGAGGGATATGGCAGGGATTGAACTCCTGGGATCACCCCATTTCTGCGTCGGCGCCACCCTGAATGCCGGGGCCACGGGCGGGGCCCTTGATATCGAGATAGAAAACCTGAATCAGATGATGGAGGCCGGGGTTCAGTTCGTGGTCACCACCCCCGTTTTTGATCTGCACCGGTTTCAGCAGGTCATCAAACGGATCGACACGACAAGGGTGGCCGTGTTTCCTACGGTCCTTCTCCTCAAATCCGCGGGCATGGCCCGGTACATGGACCGGAACATCAAGCATATCTCCATCCCCCCGGAAATGATCCGCGGGATCCAGAAGGCCCCCGACAAATTGAAGCAGTGCATTCAGATCGCGGCTGAGCTGATTGAGCAGCTCAAAGAGATGGGAACCGCAGGCGTAATGATTGCAACAGCAGGATGGGAAGACAAGCTTCCCCTGGTTTTGGACGCGGTCAGGCTGTGAGAAAGGAACGGTCAAGATATGTCCATTCATGAGAAAAAGGTCTCAGGCTCTGTCATGGTGGTGGGCGGCGGCATCGCCGGGATGCAGTCGGCCCTGGATCTGGCCAACTCGGGTTTTTATGTCTACCTGGTGGAAAAGAACCCGGCCATCGGCGGGCTCATGTCCCGGTTGGACAAGACATTCCCCACCAACGACTGCGCCATGTGAGTGATCTCGCCCAAACTGGTCGAGGTCGGCCGGCACCTGAACATCGAACTCCTCACAACAGCGGAGCTCCTGGATCTGCAGGGAGAAGAGGGCGAGTTTACGGCGCGCGTGATCCAGCATCCCCGGTATGTGGACGTTGCCAAGTGCACAAGCTGCGGGGAATGCGCCAAGGTCTGCCCCATCGAAACCGCGGATGCCTACAACGAGGACCTGACCGCGCGAAAGGCGATCTTCAAGCAGTATGCCCAGGCCATGCCCGGGGCCTACGCCATCTCCAAGCGGGGAACCGCGCCGTGCAAGGCAGGCTGCCCGGCCCATGTGAGCGTCCAGGGCTTTGTTGCCCTCATTCGGGAAGGAAAATACCGGGAGGGACTGGAGCTCTTTAAGGAGGCCCATCCCTTCCCTGCTGTTTGCGGCAGGGTCTGTCACCATCCCTGCGAGGGGAACTGCACCCGGGGGGATACGGACGAGCCGGTCAGCATCCAGTATCTGCACCGGTTTCTGGCCGATCTGGATCTGGCTCAGGACGCGCCCTACATACCCGAGATCCCGGAACCGCGGCAGGAAAGAGTGGCCGTGATCGGCGCCGGGCCTGCCGGCCTCTCGGCCGCCTATTTCCTGAGACGGCGGGGATACGGGGTTACGGTCTTTGAAAAGCTGCCCGTGCCCGGCGGCATGATGGCCGTGGGGATCCCTGCCTACCGGCTCCCGAGGGATGTTCTGGCCGCGGAGATCAAGATCATTCAGCAGATGGGCGTGGAGATCCGGACGGGCATGGTTTTTGGAGAGGACATCACCCTCGACGGCCTCAAAAAGAACGGGTATCAGGCAATATTCCTTGCAACCGGCCTTCACGCGAGCCGGCGTTTGAATGTGGAGGGGGAGGACCTTCCCGGGGTCCTGAAGGGGGTGGATTTCCTGAGGGATGTGGCCCTGAATCAGCCGGTGTCTGTAGGGAAAAAGGTGATCGTGGTGGGCGGCGGCAACGTGGCCATTGACGTGGCCTTAAGCGCCCTGCGAAAAGGGGCCGAGGATGTCTCGCTGGTGTGTCTTGAAAAAAGGGATGAGATGCCTGCCTGGGACTACGAGATTGAGGAGGCCCTTGAGGAAGGGGTCAGGATATACAACAGCCTGGGTCCCCGACAGTTTCTGAACGAGGAGGGCCGCCTTAAGAGAATCCGGTTCAAGCGATGCGCGCGGGTATTTGATGAAAACGGGGCCTTCAGACCCGAGTACGACGAAAACGACCTCGTCACCCTGGAAGCGGAAACGGTCATCGTAGCCA
>JAGHEC010000135.1 GCA_021159525.1 Deltaproteobacteria bacterium
CCTGGGGACGGCAGCATAGCGTTGGAATTCGTTCTGATCCAGCCCCAAGGACACTCTTTCATAAGACGGTAGTCCTTTGCTGCCTTTGCATAAATGCTATTACGAGTCAGGGGGCGGTCGGCGAACGCTCCGTACGCATTTTATTGTCCCGTCTTGGAGGGGAGCCAGTGACCCCCCATAGCGCGGGCGGGAAAAACCGAATACAGCCCGGGGGCGGAGCCCTAACGAACACTGGTAATTTAAAACAGGGGCAGCTAAATGAGAAATTGGAGAACTAAAAGGCAATGACGCGAGATGCGGTTTATCAGTCGGTCAAGATCGAAGATGAGATGAAAAAGTCTTATCTGGAATATTCTATGAGTGTGATCGTGGGAAGGGCACTGCCGGATGTGAGGGATGGCCTCAAGCCGGTTCACCGGCGGGTTATGTACGCCATGCACGATCTCAAGAATTTTTTTAACCGTCCGTATAAGAAATCGGCGAGGGTCGTGGGCGATGTGATAGGTAAGTATCACCCTCACGGCGATACTGCGGTATACGATACTATTGTGCGGCTGGCCCAGAGTTTCTCCATGCGCTATCCGCTGGTGGATGGGCAGGGTAACTTTGGGTCTATAGACGGGGATCCGCCCGCGGCCATGCGGTACACGGAAGTCCGGATGGCGAGGATCAGCCAGGAGTTCCTTTCTGATATTGAGAAGGAAACCGTGGATTTTGTCCCGACTTACGACGGCTCCCTCCTGGAACCTTTGGTATTGCCCGCCCGAATCCCTAATCTACTGGTGAACGGTTCAGCGGGAATTGCTGTGGGTATGGCCACCAACATCCCCCCGCACAATCTTGTTGAGATATGCCTGGCTGTGGAACGGGTGATAGACAACCCGGAAATTGGTGTAGAGGAACTCATGGATGTTGTGCGTGGGCCTGATTTTCCTACGGCCGGATTTATATGCGGCAAAAAGGGAATTCGGGAGGCGTATAAAACCGGCCGGGGTATTATAAAGATGCGCGCAAGGGCCTTTATTGAGAAAGTGGGGCACAACCGGGAGCGCATCGTTGTGTCGGAAATCCCGTACCAGGTCAATAAGGGAAAGCTTCTGGAGAAATTGGGGGAACAGGTCAGAGATAAGAAAATAGAAGGAATTTCGGAGATCCGGGATGAATCTGACCGGGACGGCATGCGGATTGTCATTGAGGTCAAGCGTGACGCCGTGGCCCTGGTGATCCTTAACAGGCTATACAAGTTCACGCAATTGGAGACGTCTTTCGGCATCATTTTTTTAGCCATTGTTAACGGAAAGCCCGAGGTCCTCTCCCTCAAGCAGATCATCTCCCATTTCATCCGTTACCGTCGCGAGATCGTGGTCCGACGTACTATTTTTGATCTCAGAAAGGCCGAGGCACGGGCCCATATCCTTGAAGGGCTGAAAAAAGCTTTGGAATTTCTTGACGAGATCATTGATCTGATCCGGTCCTCCTCAGATGGCAAAGAGGCAAGGATCCGTCTTATATCGGAGTTCGGCTTCTCTGAAATCCAGGCCCAGGCCATTTTGGACATGAGACTCCAGCGGCTTACAGGGCTGGAGAGGGAAAAGATCAACAGCGAATATCAGGAGCTGATCAAGGATATCACGCGGTTTAAGGACATTTTGGCCAATCCGGCCCTGGTCCTTCAGATCATCAAGGAAGAGATCAGGGAGATCAGAGAAGCTTACGGGGATGAGCGCCGGACCGAGATCCTGGATGATGTGGATGAGATCAACATGGAGGATCTGATCGCGGAAGAAGACATGGTGGTGACCATCAGTCACAACGGGTACATCAAGAGAAATCCCATGAGTCTGTATCGGGCCCAGCGGCGCGGAGGCAAGGGTACGACCGGGGCCAGGCCCGGGGGTGAGGATTTTGTGGAACACCTATTCGTGGCCTCCTCGCATGACTATTTTCTGTTCTTTACCAATAAAGGACGGGTCTATTGGAAGAAGGTCCATGAAATTCCGGAGGCAGGGCGCATGTCGCGTGGAAAGGCCATTGTGAACCTGCTGGAGCTCAGAAAAGGGGAACGCGTGGCCACCATTTTGCCGGTAAGGGACTTTGAGGAAGGCAAATATGTAGTCATGACAACACGCGAGGGCTTTGTTAAGAAAACAGAACTTGCGGCATACAGTCATCCGCGGTCCGTGGGAACCATGGGCGTTACCATCCGGGAAGGGGATGAACTCATTGCTGTGCGCGTGTCAGATGGAAACCAGGACATCTTTCTGACCACCTGGGAAGGAAAATCGATTCGCTTTCCCGAGTCCGACATCCGAAGCACGGGCAGGCTCGGCTCAGGAGTGATCGGGATTCGCATGGCGCCTGGAAACCAGGTCGTGGGGATGGAGACCATCGGAATGGGCGCAACCATTTTGACCGTGACTGAAAACGGTTTTGGCAAGCGCACCCGGACCGATGAATACCCCCGCCAGAAAAGAGGCGGCCAGGGCGTGTTCACCATCAAGACCACTGAAAGAAATGGACCTGTGGTCTACTCCTACGAGGTAAACGATCAAGACGAACTCATGATTATTACGGAACATGGCAAGATCATACGGCTCCGCGCCGGGGAGATTTCCGTGATCGGGAGAAATACCCAGGGAGTTAAATTGATTGATCTGGGAGAGGGGGAGAAAGTGGTTGGCGTGGCCAAGGTCATGGAAGAGGAGGCATGATCCGGCTTATGAAGGACAGGATTGAAGAATCTGAAATAACGCGGGTCGGTGTGATCGGGGCAGGAAGCTGGGGAACGGCCCTGGCTAATCTCCTGAGTGAAAAAGGCGTTGAGGTGGATTTGTGGGTCCGTGAGGAGGAGATATTGAAACAAATCCGTGACACAAGGGTTAATGAGGTCTTTCTGCCGGAGGTACGCCTGGATGCGCAACTGAGGCCGGTTGATTCCTTTGAACAGGCCCTTTCCCGGAAAGAGCTTGTGCTGCTGGCTGTTCCCTCCCATGTTTTCCGGCAGGTCATCACCCGGATTAAACCCTTTTTAAGACCGGACATCCCTCTTGCAGCCGCTACAAAGGGAATTGAAAATAAAACGCTTATGGTTATGTCCCAGGTGGCCGTAGATGTCCTGGATGAGAAATACATGGCCCGGTTCGCCTGTCTGGCCGGACCTAGTTTTGCAAGGGAAGTGGCCCGCCGGCGCCCCACCGCGGTGACCATAGCCTGCCAGGATATGATGCATGCACAAAGACTGCAGCGACTGTTTTCCACGGATTTCTTCCGCGTCTATACCAGCGATGATGTCACAGGTTGTCAGTTGGGCGGCGCGTTGAAGAACGTCATGGCCATTGCAGCCGGGGCCTCGGATGGATTGAAATTTGGTGAGAATGCGCGCGCGGCCCTCATTACGAGAGGGCTGGCCGAGATGACCCGGCTCGGAGTGGCCATGGGGGCAAATCCCCATACGTTTGCCGGACTGGCCGGGTTGGGTGACTTGGTGCTGACGTGTACAGGCGATCAGAGCAGGAACCGGACAGTGGGGCTCAAGGTGGGCAGAGGTATGCCGCTTGATGAGGTCACCCGGAGTATGAGGATGGTGGCAGAGGGGGTCAAGACGGCCCGATCGGCCTATGAACTCTCTGGAAAAATGGACGTGGTCATGCCGATCGCCACAGAGGTCTACCGGATTCTGTATGAAGGTAAAGATCCCAAGGATGCGGTGAGAGAACTGATGGTGCGGGATCTGAGGCAGGAACGGGAATTTTAGAGCGCAATACGCGCAAGGAGCAAGGTATGGCAACCATCCAGCCCAAGGGAGAAAAGGTGCGTCAAGCCGTAAAATGGATTGCGGAAACCCGGTTGGAGGATGAGAACCGGTCCATCGGCGGACTGATTGAAAAGGCCTCGGCCCGATTTAACCTGTCGCCCAAGGAAGAAATGTTTTTAAAGGCATTTTATGAGGAAAAGGGTGACTGAAGCAACCGCGCGCGTTTCAAAGGTCTATGAGTTCCTTGGAGGTAATAATTCCGTGTAGGGCCCTGATCCATCGGACATACAAGCACCCGGCGAGGCCCAAGACGAAGGCGCCGCCAACAATCGGGACCCAAGATCCCCTTTGCTGCATATGGGTGAATCCCTGCCAGATGGAGACGATAGAGAAAAAGCTGATACAGGCCGCAACCAGACCGGCCAGGATGATGCAGGTCCACACGCCGGCCGTCTTGAGCGGCTTCCATTCTTTGGAGGTCATTTTTTGGGTGCCCGAAAGTGTAAAGGCCAGAGGTAACAGCTCAATAAATGGGGGCAGAAGGGTTTTTCTGACCCGACTGCCGGGAGGGCGCCGTCTCTTTGTGACTTATCAGTGGGGGAAGCCGCAGCTCGACGAAGTCGAGAATGCCAAAGGGGCAAGCCTGCCCGCCATTGCCTTGTTACCCATGTTACTTTCTTCTGCCATCGCAGATCCACGGGACGAAAGTCTTGGCAAGAATGCTCAATTGGCCTTGGC
>JAGHEC010000250.1 GCA_021159525.1 Deltaproteobacteria bacterium
CGAGTGCCCCCGCCCCGGGGCCCTTGCGCGGCTGCCCCCCCCCCATCCGGGTCACTCGAACAAACCGCATCCATACCTTGAGCGTGGCCGCGGCCCAAACCGGCCATTGTCGGTCAATCCGTTCTTTAAAAGAGCATGCGCTCATGCTGTACCCGCCATCTCAACATCCGGCCCGGGTCAAGGGCGAAACCCATTATTCCTTGCTATTCTTCGGCCGCCTCATGCGGAAAGACCATCTTGCCGCTCAGGCTCAGATCATATCCCGGGAGGTCATCGGCTAATTCACGAAAAGAGGACTCGCTTAAAAAGCCCAAAAAGAGCTGGATGCCCTTTTCAAAAAATCGATCTTTCTGGATCAACAGGTCAAATCGCTCCCATCGGATGGGAATAAAATCGAGATTGAGAAGCCCTGCCGCCGCATGAATGGCAGGCCCTGCATCCGCACGGCCGGACAATACCTCAAGACCCACATCAAGGTGCCGGCTGACCTCCCGGTCATATCCCTCAATTCGCGATCCGTCGATCCCTGCCTTCCGGAGCCCCGTGTCCAGGAGAAGACGGGTCCCGGTGCCTGCAGACCGGTTGACAATACGGATCCCCGGCTGGCCCAGGTCCGCTATGCCCGAGATCTTCCGGGGATTGCCTTTGGCCACGAGAAGCCCCTGCTCCCGTTTGCAGAAGTTGACGATCCCGGGCGCCTGGCCCAGTTCCTCCCTGGCAAATCCGAAGTTGTATTCCTGTTCGTTTTCCTGCAGGAGGTGACTCGATGCCATATGGCACTGATGCCGCCTGAGTGCCCGGATCCCTCCCAGACTCCCCAAATTTCCAAAGGCAGCTATATGATCAGGATAGAGTCGATTGAAGAGGGAAAGGGCCTTGTCGAGGAGTATATCATTGCTTCCGGCGATAATCAGAAGCCCGTGGTAGGGGGGAAGGGTGGTGGCCGTTTTGGGGTAATTGACGGTCTGATTCTCAAGCCACTGCTCCACCAGGGCCCGGGGAAACAACCATTTCCCCGTCGCCTTGGTCGCGGGAAGCCCCTTGTCGGCAATGAGGCTGTAGACCATTTTTTCGTTGACATCCAGGAACCGGGCTACCTCCCGTGTATTGAGCAAGGTCTTCTCTTCCATGGCGTCCCTCCTTCTTGGCCCAAATACAGCATTTATGCGGGCGCAAGTCAAGAGGACGCATGTGAACAAGCGCATGAGGGGCCCTTCAAAATCCAGGCTTGCCGGGGAAGGCCACGAAGGCTGGATACTTGCACAAACCCGGTACTCGCAGCTTTTTTTGTTTAAATTGACCTGTCTGTGTATTATAATTAATTCTTAAAAGAAAATCCCGAAAGTCGAAATCTGGCCTTTGTGAAGAAAGTCATGGGGATACGGGAGGCCGACGGGTAAGCGGGCTGCTTTTGCCTCCAACACCCGACGGTTCAAACCTTAACCATCAAATCCTGGCGATAACGGACCATGCCTTGCAAAATATTGCGTTTTACAGTCCACGAACACCATGCTCGGCATCTTCATTACGATCTCAGGCTTGAGATGGCAGGCGTCCTCAAATCGTGGGCCCTCCCCAAGGGGCCGTCCATGAATCCCCGGGAAAAAAGGCTTGCGGTCATGGTGGACGATCATTCCCTCGAATATATAGACTTTGAGGGGATCATCCCGAAAGGGCAATACGGGGCAGGCGCGGTCATTGTCCGGGACACGGGGACCTATCATGTTTTCGAGAGCGGTGATCCCGTCCGGGCAGTGGAGGGGGGCAGACTGGACATGGAACTTCGGGGAAATATCCTTAAAGGTGGATTCACCCTGTTCAGGATGAGGGAGCGCGATGAAAAGAACTGGCTCCTGGTAAAAAAGAAAGACCCATTCAGCAGAGATGACTGGCAGCTAAAGCCCTCCCTCACGGCTGAAAAGGCCCAAACGCTCTGTGAAAGAAAACCGCCCTCAAAGGCCCATCGCTGTCAAGAGCTGAACCTGCCCATGAGATAAAAAAGGAGCTTTATGGCGCCCATAAAGGCCATCGGATTTGATCTCTTCAACACCCTGATTATGGCAGAACCCTGGGGCATCAACGAGGCCCTTGCCCGATTGACCGCAAGCCTGGCAGACAACGGGATCGCCGTCGAACAGGAGGCTTTCAAACAGGCCTACCGGGATGCGGCCGTACGCTTTATCCGGGAGGCCGGCCTGGACGGCAGGGAAACCCACAACCGTTTCTGGATCAGCGCGGCCCTCGGGGAACTGGGCTACACCCTTGCACCCGATGATCCCCGCATTTCCTCGGGTGTTGAGGCCTACTTTTCTGCGTTTCCGGATTTCTGCCATCCCGTTCCCGAGACCCATGCCACGCTGGAAAGGCTCGGAGACTCGTACCGTCTGGGCCTTCTTTCCAATTTCACCCATGCGCCTGCGGCCTTGAAGCTCATGGATCACCTGGACCTGGCCAGGTTTTTCGAGGTAATCCTGATTTCCGGGGCTATAGGCTTTCGCAAGCCCCATCCCCTGGTCTTCGACAGGCTGACCCATTCCCTGGGGGTGGACGGGAAAGAAATTCTGTACGTGGGAGACGATCCTGAGTCTGATATCAAGGGGGCACTGAATGCAGGCATTCAGCCGGTATGGTTTACTTATGCCCGTGATATGGGAAGCCCCCTTCCCCCGGGGGCAAAGGCTGATCCAAGCAAGATCCCGGATGCCCACATCCCCTCGGTTTCCAGTTGGGGGGAATTGCTGGACGTTCTATACAGGTGAATTCTTCTCCATCCCCTCCCGATCCCTTTCCTGCCGGCCCCCTTCCCTTTTTCGGATTTGAAGGGTAAGTCGCAAGGAACTTGAGGACATTTTGGAAGATGTGGCGTTGGCATGAAAATATAGGGCCATCCCAATCTTGACAGCCTTACAAAATTGTTGAAACATTAAAACGGGTCCATTGCTTTTGTAATGGATTTTTGATGAATGTGCGAAAAATGTTACGGGCATTCCTGCTGATTGTCTGTACGGCAAAATAGAAATTTTGTGAAAGGCAAGTAATTAAATGGCGCCGAGAAATTTAGAGAAGTTTTGCGGCCAAACTGTCAGTCCTCAGCAATTGGCAGAAATAGTTGAGATAATCGAGACCTTTCCCAAGCTCAGTCGAACCGAGCTTGCCAATACCATCTGTGAGATTTTTTCGTGGAAAAGGCCCAACGGGAAGTTGAAAAGCGTTGAATGCCGGCAGTTTCTCGAGCGCCTGGAAGACAAGGGGACCATCAAGCTCCCGGCATGCAGAGAACAGTTCGCGACCAAATCCCCGACCAAGATCCAATTCACGCCGAAGGGGGACATTCAACCCGCCATTGATACGCAACTGAAGGAACTCCTGCCGATACATCTAACAAGGGTCGATAACAAGGCGCAGCGACAGCTTTGGTATGAATACATTGATCGCTACCATTACCTGGGTTATCGGTTGCCCTTTGGCGCACAGTTGCGCTATTTCATTCAATCGGGCAGAAGCGGTCAAATACTGGGGTGTTTTCAGTTTTCCTCCCCCGCCTGGAAGATGGCGCCGAGGGACCGATGGATTGGCTGGAGCGATGCCAAACGAAAGGCCAACCTCCAAAAGATCATCAATAACAGCCGGTTTCTTATTTTACCCTGGGTTCACGTCAAAAACCTTGCCAGCACGGCCCTTTCTCTCGCGGTCAAGCGCGTGCCGGATGATTGGCAAAATGCTTACGGCTATCGGGCGGTTCTGATGGAGACATTGGTTGACCAAAAACGTTTCAAAGGCACATGCTACAAGGCGGCCAACTGGATACACGTGGGAAAAACGACCGGCCGTGGCCGGATGGACCGTGCGCACGCGCGCGACGGTACAGCCATCAAGGAGATCTATCTATACCCCCTTTCATCCCGTTTTCGTCAAGAACTGACCGGCTCTTAAAAAGGGGAGCGCGCCTTTGCTGCCTTGTCCGGTCCGGTCACACAACCTCCTTTTGTGACTCCAGCTCCTTGACCGCCTTATAGAGGGTGTCGAAGAGTTCCCGGGTGTCTTGCTTCTCAAGGCACGAAAAGGCTACCCTGAGATCGGAGGCGCCCAGAGAGATCAGCCCGATGCCATAGGTATTCAGGAGATGGACCCTGACCGGTTCTGCCTCCACTGTCTTGAGTCTGAGGCACATGAAATATCCCGAATTAAAGGGATAAGGCTCCCAGACCGCCTCATATTTGTCATCCGAAAGGACGCGCATCACCTCCCGGGCACGCTCCTTCATGATCTGAAACTTGTTTTCCTTTTCCGCGGAATAGGAATCGGACCTCAGTGACTTGAGAACAATTTCCTGGCTCAGGTGGGAGGCATTGGATATGGAACCCCTGACCGCGCCGGCGGTCTTTTTTTCCAGGGCCTCATAGACCGGCCGGCCTTCTCCTCTGAACACAGCGCCATAGGTGATAAACCCGACCCGCAGGCCCCATACGTAGTTCTCCTTGGTGGCGCCGTCCACCTTGATGGCGATCAGCCCGGGATCCTGCCCGATGAGCCGGGTGAAGATGGATTCCTTGAGGGCCTCGTCCGAGTAAAAGAGACCGAAATACGCATCATCCGTAAGGGCCAGGACCCGGACCCCCTTTTCAGCGGTGCGCCTGAGTATGTCCGCAATGCCGTCAGCCTCCCGGGCGGTCACGGTATAGCCAGTGGGATTGTTGGGAAAATTGAGGATCACAATAATCTTTTTATTGGCCCCGGCCTCGTTCCGGACACAGGTCTCGAACCCCTCCAGATTGAATCCGCCGTCCGCATTGAACAGAGAGTAGGTTACAATGCGGGCGCCTCTCCTGACGGCAAATATGAGATTGTAATTGCCCCACATCTTGTCCGGGAGGATGATCACATCGCCCGGGTCCACCCACATATCGGACACCACGCTCAGACCGTGCGTGATGGCCTGTGAAACGACCGGAAGACTGATCTCCTTTCCGTTAAGGGAAGGATTCTTCTTAAAAAGGTCCTCCTGCCAGGCCTGTCGAAGGGGAAGGATGCCAAAGGACGGGGCATAGGTGAGGGCCTCTTCCGGCTGAACCCCGTTCAGCATGCGCATGACCGAGGGGAGATGCATGGTCCTTCCCTTTTCCGTGGCCATTCCGATGGTGGCGTTGAATCGGTGGGCCTTCTCCTTCGCCTCGGTGCTCTGGGAAAGGATGCCTTTTGGAAAGAAAAGATTTTTCCCCACCTCGGATAACGTCTGAAAAATATGCTCGTTGCCAGCCTTGATGATCTGGTTCAATTCCTCTGCAATGGGATTCATCTGTTTGCTCCTCGTTTGGTATGTTTCACCGATCCCCTTCATTCTCTGATTAGGTAACCGTCCACGGGGTCTTGAGATCTCCCTGATACACTGATATGAGAAAATCGCATCAGCTCAATAATTGGGGGGATAACAGCGACCGTATCACCGGGGCAGGAAGATTTTTCTTGTGCTCCGGGCCTCCGGGCAGTCGCGTCAGAAAAACCCTCCCGCCCCGGGTTATTGAGCTGTTACGTGAGGCGGACAATCCCAAATTTGACCAAAAATCACCCGTGAACGGTCACAGATCCTTTTACCCCTTGCCTCTTGTTAAATTATTACGTTACTAATCCTCGGATTTGTCAAGAAATTTGTCGCTTGGCATCGCGGGCCTGATTTGTCTTGACTTAAAAAGCTGTCCTTTATTATAAGGGATAAGCTGAATTGTATCAGCTCAATAATTGGGGGGATAACAGCGACCGTATCACCGGGGCAGAAGAATTTTTCTTCCGCTCCGGGCCTCCGGGCTGGTCTCTTGAGTGACTTATCTGCGGGGGACACCCGCCTGCCAAGGCCAATTGAGCGTTCTTGCCAAGACTTTCGTCCCGTGGA
>JAGHEC010000325.1 GCA_021159525.1 Deltaproteobacteria bacterium
GAACCCGCTCCAACATACCGCGGGCCATGACAGAAATCGGGCTTTTTTCAACGAACGGCTTAAAAACAGGACTCAACATAAGACCACCTCCATCTCTATATTTTTCATTCCTACCGTATACCTTGGAAGTGGATTTGTCCAGCACTATTATATTCTGCAATCTCAGATGGTTATCCAATGCTACCAAATGACTCATGCAGTACTACCTTGAAAGGGCTGACCTTTAGTCTAAAACGGACAGCTAAGGCGTTTCTGCTCGACGTTTTCATGGCTTGCCCTGTGGTTTCTCAGGGTCAACGCAGGACTTTGTATCGTTTCATTGCCGTTTCCCCTGCCCTTTCCTTTGATTAAGGCTACCAATTCATCTACCACGCCTTTCATCTGTTCCGCCCGGGCATTCAACTCTTCTGAGGCGCTGGCAGACTCTTCTGCATTTGCAGCATTCTGCTGGGTTACCTTATCCATCTCTGCAACTGCCATATTTACCTGCTCAATGCCCTGGGCCTGCTCATTGGAGGCAGCAGCAATTTGCCCCACCAGTTCGCCCACCTTTGAGGCGTCTTCGGACACCTGCTTGAATGCCTCGTTTGTTTTATTGACGAGCTTTACTCCGTTCTCTACCTTCACCATAGTTCCTTCAATAAGACCAGCAGTTTCCTTCGCTGCCGCAGCCGTCCTCCCGGCCAGGTTTCTAACTTCGTTCGCCACTACAGCAAACCCGGCCCCTGCCTCTCCTGCACGGGCAGCTTCCACAGCGGCATTCAAAGAGAGCAGGTTTGTCTGGAAGGCTATTTCATCAATGGTCCTGATGATCTTTTGGGTTTCTTCGCTTGCCTTTGAAATCTCTTCCATAGACTTGTTCAGGTCCGCCATGGCTTCATTCGCCTCTTTAACAACCCGACCGGCTTCCGCCATAAGTTTGTCCGCGTGGTTTGCGTTGTCCGTATTCCGGCTGGTCATGGATGACATTTCCTCCATCGAAGATGACGTTTCTTCAATAGATGCGGCTTGCTCTGATGTGGCTTGAGCCAAGGACTGACTTGCAGATGAAATCTGGCCGGAGGCGGACGCTATCTGTTCTGCTGCCTCGTTTAGATCTTGAATGACGGGATTCAGGGTCCCGGTGATTCTCCTGATGATAAAAAAGGAAAGCAGGCCCCCCAATATAATTGCCATTATGCCGCTTATTATTATCATGTTATAGGTACTCGCCGTCCCGCGCTCCATCTTTGTCTTTTGGTCTGCACACAGCCTCTCACAAACCTCCCGTGCAGTCCTTGCCGCCCTAACCATCAACTGATTGGCTTCTTCCTTTTGTTTAGTTAATGCCACAAGTTGGTCAAAGGCAAGTTTATAGGTCCGCGCAACCGCGATTATCCTGCCGGCCTGTTCTTTGTTATAAGGATTGTTGTCGAATTCGGACTTCATGTCCTCGGCAAGGGCAATGATGTCTTGTGCATACCTGGCAACACGGTCGACATACTTCTTGTCCATGCGCAGGAGAAAGTTCTTTTCCTGGCGTCTGGATTGCAGTATCCACTCGATGATCTTGTTGGCATCATCTATTGCATTCAATTTGTCTTCCGGGCTTCTTTCATCAGTACCGGCCTCCAACACCTTATCATCTTGGGCAATTAGTTCCTTCTTGATCTCGTTGGCAATTTTTTCAAGGCTCCTTGCCCCATGCACCAATTTACCTTCAACGCTTTGTAGGGCATCTGCCTCGGTCTGCAACGATACATATTTGTTAAACGCCTCCCCGTATTGGGTAATCACTCCCAGAACTTCGTCCATCTGTTTTTTCTCTGCCGGGCTTTTAAATGTCGCCTTTATCTCATTTGCCTGTTTTTTCAGGGCGGCCACATTATCTTGAACCTTGTCAACATATTCCTTGTCGTGGCGGATGATAAAATTCTTCTCCTGTCGGCGTATTTCCAGCATATACTTGATCACTTTGTTTAGATCGTCTGTTTTATTCACCGTCTCTGATATGGCGGTAAATCCAGCGTAACCGATAAAAGCCATAAGGATGGTAATTATTATTAAAATACCGGCAAGAGATCCAATCATGGCTGTTATTTTCATGTTTTTGAACATTTTTCATCTCTCCTGTTTTTTTCGCAATCTTTTTACCGGAAACAACATCCAAAGCCGTGCCATTATTTCAAGCAATAACTGTTCCACCACGTTCTCTCCTATTCCCCGATGGCCGCTTTAAAGTACCCCACCTGTGGCCGGGTCAAAATACCCCACCGCGGCGACAGGATTTAGGCTACTACCTACTGTTGAGGAGAAAAGTCCATACTGTTTCCTTTACCATGTTCTCCACCATCCGCCGCAGTGCCTTGGAAGTCTTCACGCCGTTTGCCTTTGCCAGTTCGGCCGCTTTCTCTACGTACCGGGCCGGATAGTGCCGGACCAGATTGATCACCCCGTACATCCGACGCTGACCGCTTCGACCTTCGTTAAGCCAAGTTTCACACAGTGAGAATATAACAGCTCAATAAATAGGGCCAGGAGGGTTTTTCTGACGCGACTGCCGGGAGGCCCGGCCTCCGGCCCGTAGCGGGCCTACGCCCCGGAGGGAGCGGAAGAAAAATCCTCCTGCCCCGGCACTACGTTCGCTGTTATCCCCCTAATTACTGCCCATCCACAAATCAATTTTGGGCAGTGGCGAGTTTCCAATCCAGAAATGAGAATTTTTGCGCAAGATCAAGAAAATCAAGGGATTACGCGGAGGCGTACATCTGGTACGCCGCACCTGTCTGCGTGCCCTGCACAGACAGGCAAGGAATCCCGCAGATTGACGCAGAGATTGCGGAAAAAGGCCATTTATGGATGGAAACTAATTAGTGCTTGACCGAAAACCCTGTTTTTTCGGTCAAGAAATTCGAAATCCGAAGCACGAAATA
>JAGHEC010000412.1 GCA_021159525.1 Deltaproteobacteria bacterium
GCGATGGCAGAAGGAAGTAACATGGGTAACAAGGCAATGGCGGGCAGGCTTGCCCCCTCCGCATTCTCGACTTCGTCGAGCTGCGGCTTCCCCCGCTGATAAGTAAGTCACAAAGAGACGGCGCCCTCCCGGCAGTTGCGTCAGAAAAACCCTTGTGTGCCTATTTATTGAGCTGTTATGTGAGGGTTTCTGTTGTAAAAGGGTGTAAAAAGGTTCTTGACAAGGCCCCGAATCGCCTATTATTATGGCATACCTCTATGCGGGCTACACAACGGCGTGCGGTTCGATGAGACAAGGGAGTCCACAAGCTACAGATTGTAGTCTGTGGATTTTTTTGTTTTTGCATGATGAGTATACGCCTTTTTGAGGAGGAAACAAGGCATGGAACTTGCGCCCGATAATTACCACAAGGTTCGCCGGTTAATGGAAAAAGGGGTCCACATCCCCAATCCCCTGAGCCTTTATATAGGCGATGAGGTGGACGTGGAGCGGATTTCCGGAGACGGGGTCCGAATTTATCCCGGCTGCCGCATCTACGGCCGCGATACGGTGATTGCGGCCGGGGCCCAGCTCGGCAGGGAAGGGCCGGCGACCATTGAAGACTGTCAGATCGGTCCGGGGGTGGAACTCAAGGCCGGGTACTTCAAAAAATCGGTTTTCCTGGAGAAGGCCGGCATGGGGTCCGGTGCCCATGTCCGGGAGGGATGCATCCTGGAAGAGGAGGCCAACGGGGCCCATTGTGTCGGACTGAAGCAGACCATCCTCTTTCCTTTTGTTACCCTGGGAAGCCTCATCAATTTCTGCGACTGCCTCATGGCCGGGGGCACGAGCCGGAGGGACCACAGCGAGGTGGGGAGTTCCTACATCCATTTCAACTTCACGCCCAGCGGCGACAAGACCACCCCATCTTTGATTGGCGATGTCCCCCGTGGCGTCATGCTCAACCAGCCTGCGATATTTCTGGGCGGTCAGGGAGGGATAGTGGGACCGTTGCGTCTCGAATACGGCAATGTGGCAGCCGCGGGCACTGTCCTGCGCAAGGACTGCCTGGAGCGCAACAAGCTGATCATCACCAAGACCTACCGGGCCGGCATATTCCCCTTTATGCCTGATCACTATTCGGGCCTCCTGCGGCTTTTGGAAAACAATATCATCTACCTGGCCAATCTGGCGGCCCTGGAACAGTGGTACATTCATGTACGGCAGCCATTCTTCCATGCGCAGGATCTGGGTGATCTCATCTACACGGGGGCACTTGATAAGCTGGACCTGGCAAAGAAGGAGCGTATCAAGCGGCTCCGGATCATGGCGGAAAAGGTCCATGCGTCTCTCAAACAACACGGGGACCATGTTAGCGGCAAAGACGGCAAAGAGGAGTTCTGCAATGCGATTGAAGATCTTTCCGGGTTGTTTTCAGGTGAAATCATTGGGAAAATAGGGCTGAAGGCAAGGGAGGAATTCCTGGAGGCAGTTAGAAAACACGGGCCGGCAGGGAAGGGGACCTACGTGCAGACCGTGCAGGGGCTTGCTGTGGAGGCGTCTGAAAAGGGGACGGAATGGCTCCAGAAGATCGTGGATGCCGTCTCCCTGAAAGCCGCCGCCTTGATGCCGTCCATGAATTTGTTCAAGGATCTGAGGCGTGATTTGAGATAAGAACCAGTGTGGTGCGAATTGTGGAATTAAACCTTCATCTCGGAATCTTTTGACATGAACATTAGCCATTTAAAACTCGTCACTTCAAATTTGACAAACGAGCATCCAGAAACGAGGAGGAACACCAATGCGTAAATTGTTCGGTACGGACGGGATTCGGGGAGAAGCCAACCGCTATCCCATGGATGCCATGACGGCCTTTTCGGTAGGTCAGGCGGTGACCCACCTTTTCAAAAACGGCAATCACCGGACGCGGATAATTATCGGCAAGGACACGCGCATCTCGGGTTACATGCTGGAAAGCTCCCTCGAGGCGGGGATCACCTCCATGGGGGGCAATGCGTATCTCGTCGGTGTGCTCCCCACCCCCGGCATCGCCTTTATTACCCAGAGTATGCGTGCCGATGCGGGGATCGTCATTTCGGCCTCACACAACCCTTACCAGGACAACGGCATAAAAATCTTCTCCGGGTCCGGTTTCAAGCTTTCCGATGAAAAGGAGACCATGATAGAGGATCTCGTACTGAGCGGCAATCTTTCGGAAATGACGCCGCCTGCCAGGGAAATGGGCCAGGCCAAGCGGATTGATGATGTGCTGGGTCGGTACATTGTCTTTATCAAAAATGCCTTTCCACGCAAGCTGTCCATGGAAGGGATGAAGATCGTCATCGATGCGGCCAACGGCGCTACCTACAAGGTGGCCCCGGCCGTTTTCACCGAGCTGGGCGCAGAGGTGGAGATTATTCACCACACTCCGGACGGGATCAACATCAATGAGAATTGCGGGTCTCAGTACACGCAGGACCTTGAAAGACGGGTCACGGAAGCAGGCGCGGCCGTGGGGCTTGCCTTTGACGGCGACGGCGATCGCCTGATCGCGGTGGATGAAAAAGGGCGCAGGATCACAGGGGATCAGATCCTGATCATCTGCGCCAAGGGCTTGAAAGACAGTGGAGGTCTGGCAAACAATCTTGTGGTCAGCACGGTGATGAGCAATATCGGCCTGAGCATCGCCTGCAAGAAGTATGGATTTGCCCACCATGCATCCAAGGTGGGAGACCGGTATGTGTTAGAGGATATGCAGCGGCTGGGTGCGGTCATCGGCGGAGAGGAATCGGGCCATATGATTTTTCTGGATCATCATACGACCGGCGACGGGATCCTGACGGCCATGCAGCTCATCGCCGCTATGGTGAGGGAAGACAAATCCCTTTCTGAGTTAGCGACACTGATGGACGTGTTTCCGCAAAAGCTGGTGAATGTGGAGGTGACAAATAAACCTGAAATTGCTTCCGTGCCCGGGATCACGAAGGCCATTCAGGATGTGGAGGCCAGTCTGGGCGACGAGGGCAGGGTCCTGGTGCGCTATTCCGGAACCCAGAACGTATGCCGGGTTATGGTGGAAGGGCCGACCAACGATATAACCGAGAAATATTGTACCCTGATTGCCGAGGTGGTCAAGGCTGCCCTTAATTGATCTGTGACGAGATAATTTCAAAATGCATCCAACCGAGAAAGGAGGCCCCCTATGCCCATCAATGTATTGATCACCAAGAATTTTAATCACATGAGCGATGTCGCCGCAGGGATCGTTAAAGAGCATATCGTCCGCGTGCTCAAGGAGAAGGAAGAGTTTGTGTTGGGCCTGGCAACGGGAAGTTCGCCCACGGGCGTGTACCAACGCCTGGCCAAGGCAGCCAATGCGGGTGAATTTGACTGCGGCAGGATTCGGAGCTTCAATCTGGATGAATATGTAGGGCTTCCCGGGGAGAATCCTCAGCAGCGGGTCATGCACCCGGAGAGCTACTGTTATTTCATGATCCAGGAGTTGTTCGGGCTTTTAAAGCGCAAGTTCAGGGAAACCAATGTGCCCTTCGGAGCGCTCATCGACCAGAAGGAACTCAACCGTCATTTCAGGGCTTATCCCGAAGACTGGCGTGAGCAAGGCTCTGATGCAGGGAGGTCCATCGTCATCAGGCCCAAACCTGAATCGCCCTACCTGGCATGGGTCCGGAAAGAAGTTTTGAATCGATACGCGCAAAAGATCAGAAAATCGGGCGGGATCGATCTGCAGATCATCGGTGTGGGCGGACGGGGGCACGTGGCCTTTCATGAGGCCGGCATCCCGTTCAAGGGAAGCCGGGTCATGCTGGTGAGATTAGATGACAATACGGTTGAAAATGCGGTGGCGGACGGGCATTTTACCTCCAAAAAGGATTCCCCCCGCTATGCCGTGACCATGGGGGCCGAACTGGTCTACCAGGCAAGAACGGTGGTTCTCCTGGCCTCCGGTGAACGGAAAGTGGCCTCGGTGGCGGCATCACTCACAGGCGACCCTACGCCGGATGTCCCCATTTCCTACGGCCAGATATACGGACAAAGGGGAGGAAATCTCTTTTATGTGGTGGATCGGGTGGTGGGAAAAGCCCTTCTGGAAAACAGCGAGACCCTTGAAAAAAAGGGGATCCATGTTGAGGAAGTGAGCTGAGACACGACATGCAGACCTATTGTTTCGCACCGATAGTATTTCTGCGGGAGCGGCTTTTCAGCGGTGATGAATGACAGAGCGCGGTATAAGCCGCTCCCACCAAATCCTCTGCATGATTGATATAACCACCTTGAAGCCGTTACGTCGGTCGGCATTGCTGATCGGTCCAATGAACCTTCAGCTCATACGTAAGGTCTATCCTGGCCTTAGCCTGCCTTCAGGAAGTGCTGTTTCATTTTTTCCCTGACCTCTTCCAGGATCTCCTCGATCCAAAGCACATCGGCCATGCCGAGTCTGCCGGTTTTGGTATTTCCGGTGGTGCCGTCCTTTTTGGTGTAGGTTCGGGGGCCGATCTGTAATTTGGGTTCTCCATCGCCATAACGGTATATGGAAATCCGGAGCCCGGTTTCCTCGTTTTCCCAGGTATCCAGAACCTGGTCCTTGCTTGCATCGTAGGCCATTAATAAGTTCCTCAATTATTTTGCCGATTCCCAGCCGAATACCGCTGCTTCACCCAATTCCTCTTCTATCCTCAGAAGCTGATTGTATTTGCAGATCCGCTCGCTCCTGCACAAAGAGCCGGTCTTTATCTGGCCGGTGTTGCCGGCCACGGCCAGGTCCGCGATAAAAGTATCTTCGGTCTCGCCGGATCGGTGTGAAATGACTGCATGCCATCCAACCGTGTGCGCCATTTGAATGGCGTTGAGTGTTTCGGTCAGGGTCCCGATCTGGTTCAGTTTGATAAGGACCGCATTGGCGGCCTTTTCCTTGATTCCCCTTGAGATTCGCTCGGTGTTGGTAACAAAGAGGTCGTCTCCTACGATCTGGATGCGCTCACCCAACCGGGCGGTCATGGCGGTCCAGTGTTTCCAGTCGTTTTCAGCAAGCCCGTCCTCGATGGAATAAATCGGGAAACGACTCACCCAATCCTCGTATAGCCGGATCATCTCCTCGCCGGTTTTGACCGATTGATCCGATTTCTTGAATATATATTCACCATTCTCGTAGAATTCCGACGAGGCCGGGTCCAGGGCGAGGGCCACGTCTTTTCCAGGGGTATAGCCGGCGGCTTCAATGCCCTTCAAGATCATCTCAATGGCCTCTTCATCCGATTTCAGGTCGGGCGCAAAGCCTCCCTCATCGCCTACTGCAGTGCTGAATCCCTTTTTCTTGAGTACGCCTGCCAGGGCGTGGAACACCTCGGCCCCGATCCTCAGGGCCTCCCTGAAGGTCTTGCCGCCGATGGGCATGATCATGAATTCCTGCATGTCTACATTGTTGGCCGCATGGGCCCCTCCGTTGAGGATATTCATCATGGGCATGGGGAGTCGGCAGGCATTGGTTCCACCGATATACCGATAGAGAGGGATGAAGAGGGCGTCTGCAGCGGCCCTTGCCACGGCCAGAGAAACCCCCAGGATGGCATTGGCTCCCAGCTTTTTCTTGTTGCGGGTGCCGTCCAGCTCGATGAGGGTCTTGTCAATGAGGCGCTGGTCCATGGCCTCCCTATCGACCAGGGCGGGGGCAATGATCTTGTTTACGTTATCGACCGCCTCTTGGACCCCTTTTCCGCGGTAGCGCTTTTTGCGCTTGTCACGCAGTTCCACGGCCTCGTATTTGCCGGTGGAGGCCCCCGATGGGACTGCGGCCCTTCCGAAGCTCCCATCGCTCAAGCCGACCTCGACTTCCACCGTAGGATTGCCCCTCGAATCCAGGATCTCCCGTGCCACAATCGCCTCTATCCTTTCCATCTTGTCCTCCTGACCAGAATAAGGGTTTAACCGATTCGGACACCTGAACAGACTATAGATAATTCAAGTACCCATAGCAAGGGAAAACAGGAAGGTGCAAGGTAAGGCCGCCCGGCAGACAGTCTGCTCCGGGCCCCGCTGCCTTAGATTAGTTCTTTGTCTGCAAGTTCTCTGCCACCTGCGAGGAAGTTTGCCCATGGGGGTCACTGCCTCCCCTCCAAGACGGGACAACAAAATGAATATCTAACGTTCGGCGACCTCCCCCGGGCTGTATTCGATTTTTCCCTCTGGCGGCATGGGGGGCTCTGCTTCCCGCCCGCGCGGGGGGTCACTGGCTCCCCTCCAAGACGGGACAACAAAATGCGTACGGAGCGCTCGGCGCCCGCCCCCTGACTCGTAATAGCCTTTATGGAAAGGCGGCAAAGGACTACCGTCTTATGAAAGTTTGTCCTTCTTCTGCCATCGCAGATCCACGGGACGAAAGTCTTGGCAAGAACGCTCAATCGGCGTTGGCAGGCGGGTGTCCCCCGCAGATAAGTCACTCAAGAGACCGGCCCGGAGGCCCGGAGCGGAAGAAAAATTCTTCTGCCCCGGCATTAGGTTCGCAGGTATCCCCCTAATTATTGAGGTGATACCTGCAATTTGTTTTGACATGGGGTGGATCCCTATTATAAATTACCCCATGCTTGCGGGCTTCGGAGCATGCGCGGGAACCGTGTAGCAAAAGGTTTGAGCTTGAAGTCGACTCGTTGATTGACGCCCGAACCCGAAAGGCTGATTGCTCTTTAAACTGCGGCCCCGGGGCCGCCTTGGGTGAAACAGGTTGAGAACGCAGGGAAGGGGGAAGGTATGGCAATGAGTGAAAAGAGCGCCTTGAAAGACAAAGTGGTCTTGGTGGTCGATGATGAGCCGGATGTGTTGGAAACCGTAGAGGAGGAGCTGGATATGTGCCTGGTCCACAAGGCTACTGATTATGACACAGCCATCCAGTATCTCCTGAGTTACACTTATGATATTGTCATACTTGACATTATGGGCGTCAACGGCTTTGAACTCTTAAAAACCGCTGTTTCCAGGGGATTTCCTGCCGTTATGCTTACCGCTCATGCGCTTTCTCCTGAATCTCTCAAAAAATCCATCAAATTGGGCGCTGTTTCCTTTCTGCCCAAGGAAAAAATCTCCGAGCTGGACACCTTCCTGGAAGACGTGGTCCTGGGAGAGGGGAAGCCGGTGTGGGAGAAGCTCTTTGACAAGCTCGGGAATTATTTCAGCAAGCGGTTCGGTCCGGATTGGAAAGAAAGGGACCGCTTTTTCCAGGAATTTGAGGAAAAGCTGAAACAGGACCTACAGAAGTGAAACAGGCTGCAAAGGGCATAAAAACGGGGTTTCTTCAGGGTCTCCGGGAATACCTGAAGGAGAACTATCACGCATCGGTTTTTGATCAGGCCTCCAAGTCAAAAGAACCTTACGATTTTTATCTCCACGGTCATCGCATAGTCAGGGCTGTTGTTGGCAAGAACCTGAAATACAATCTCCGACTTTATTCTGATAAAGCCGGGGAAATGCATCTCCCCAAGACCGACGTCAAGCTCCTTTATCCTGCGGCGTCTTCCGAGGCGGTGGGTCCGCTTATCAGGGTGGACAAGAAGGTCCGCGACCTTGATTTGGAACCCATTATCTCCGCGAGGAAGAGATATCACATCAAAAACAAATCCCTTTTCCCCCTTATGAAGGAGAGGCGGGTTCTCTTTTTTACCCTTTTGGAAGGAGAGGTGGTCAAGGGAATTGTATCCGATTTTTCCCGTTATGAAATCACCGTAAGTCTCAAGGGAGGGGTGCCGGTCGTCATCTTAAGACACGGGGTCTATGACGTTCGCGACAAAAAAGGACGATGCTTCCTGAAATCGTTTCAAGAGATCCATCGGGACTGGGAAAAGAGCGAGCTTTTTGTATCAGGAGACACCCCTTTTTACGCTGTGCGGCCCGTCGTTTTCAGAAAGATTCCACAGCCCTGATTTCCAATTCAACGATCCGTTCAGGTGTTTTGGAGACCCGTGTCGCCTCGTATCGCCATCCCGGCGTCAGGTCCAGCACGACCCGGACCTTGATGCGGGGCTTTCGATGCAACCCGATCCGTATGGCCTCAACAATGCCGTTGTTTACAGCGATCCTGGGACCCAGGCCAGATCCCGGCTGAGTATCAAAAAAATCGCACACAAGGCGAGGGGCCTTGCCTTCCAGCATCTGGATGTCAGGGAAACATGCAGAGGTGAGTTCAAAAGAAACCCTTGCCGTCCTGTCTGTCTCATTGGCCGGTGGTTCTACACAAATGGCGCTGATTTCCCTGGGCTGCGGGAGAAAATCCTCTTGGAGCACAAGGGCGTCTGAAAGGAGGGCGTGATATACCCATCCCACACGGCCGTCATCCATCTTGATCCGGCGCCATCCGTCCTGTTCCCCGATTACCGTCAGGGAGCACCCCTTTTGCACCTGGAATAGGATTGCCGCCTTTAGGGACGGTTCCTCTCTCACATTCGCCGCGTCCGGCTTCACAAAGAGGCGTTTTGCGCGATCTTCCTCTCCAACAGCGGCTTTTTCTGCAAGCGGGGGGCCGGTCTTGTTCCTTTTCAGAGCCTCGGTCAGCGGCCTTTCCGATAGATCCGGCCCCCGGGCGTCTTCAGCCAATGCCTGCCGGCTGAAAACAGCCTTGGACTCCAACCCGGTTAGTTCCGAATCCTCCTTTTGTTGCCCGGAAAAACCCCCTGTCTCCCGGCCCGGGGGTGCCGGCGTCTCTCTTGTGACGGACTCCACAGCGGGCCCCTGATCCGATTGCACAATCTTGTACCGGCGGGTGAGAGGGGGTGCTGGATTCAAACTGTCGGAAGAGCCTTGTTTCTCGGGGACCTCCCGCCCCCCCAGCCACAGGACCAGGCCCACTCCGAGGATGAGGAAGGCCATGCCGGCAGTCAGCCAGGGGCTGACCTTTCCGTTGACCTGCCCCTGGCGCGGTATGCTCCGGCCCGTTGTCCCGGAGTTTTCTGCAAGGGGTGAGACCATCACATCTCTGCTTTCTTTGCCAAGCGGGTCCAAGACCCGGCAGACCGAAAAATCAGGTTTTTACAGTATCAACTCGATAATCAGGGGGATAACAGCGAACGTAATGCCGGGGCAGGAGGATTTTTCTTCCGCCCTCCCGGCAGTCACGTCAGAAAAAACCTCCCGCCCCTGTTAATCGGGCTATTACTTTTCACATAAAACGAACCGGAACTTTTTAGGTGAGAAAAGCGTAGCCCAAATCAACCCGTGCGTCAAGAACGAACAAATCCGGCTTGAATTAATACATGTGTTAAGATAAGCTGTTATAATTATCAGGTCGTGTGCCCGGCCTCTCGGTACACCTGCAAAAGCTAAAAGGATATTTCCATGAAAACATCCGAGGCCTCCACCCCCCTTGCCAAAAGACGCGTGCTGCTCGCCTCTCTCAGGGTCATCATTCCTGTGGTTATGACCCTGGCCCTCTTCATCCTGAGCATGTTTTTTCTCCTCATCCCCGCTATGGAGAGGCAGATGATGACCCAGAAGCGCAACATGATCCGCAACCTGACCGACACGTGCTGGAGTCTCTTGAACGTCTATCACGAGCGGGTCAAGAGCGGCGA
>JAGHEC010000334.1 GCA_021159525.1 Deltaproteobacteria bacterium
AATTGAGCGTTCTTGCCAAGACTTTCGTCCCGTGGATCTGCGATGGCAGAAGGAGGTAACATGGGTAACAAGGCAATGGCGGGCAGGCTTGCCCCTTTGGCATTCTCGCATTCGTCGGGCTGCGGCTTCCCCCACTGATAAGTCACAAAGAGACGGCGCCCTCCCGGCGGTCGCGTCAGAAAAACCCTTCTGCCCCCATTTATTGAGCTGTTACGATCAAAAGAAGATCGTACAGAGATTAGAATACGCCGGAAAAGCCTGTGAACTGGTCAGCTTCCCTGCTCATTGAAAGGCCCCACTGGTCCTGGCCTCTGAACTGAAATTCAATGTGGGAAGGATCTATGGTGCCATTGGCGGATGCGTTCTGCCGAACGGTAAAATACACGGTGGCTGAAAGGCTTTTTTCATCATAATGGACACAGGTGGGGAAGCAGGGGACTGCGACTTCTGTGTCCGGGATTGAGAGCCCAAGATTATAGGCGGTTCCGGCCCCGTCCATCAATGATCTTTTAATGGTCCAGTTGAAACGGTCTTCAACAGAAGACCGGTCCATTTTTTTGTCGAAACGAAAGACGACGGTGAATGTTTTTTCGGCATTGGCGTTTTCGAGGTAGGAATCGAGGTTGGAAACCAGGGCGTTTCGGGGTCTCTGGTATGGAAATGTGCTTTCTACCGCAGAGGCAAGTACGATCTTTGGCGGGTCCACCTTATACATGTATCGGGACAGCATATCCGCCAGGTCGGGGTCTTTCTGCTCCAGGAATTCAAAGACCTTCTGGGCTTCTTCCATCTCGCCCATGTCTGAAAGGGCATATCCCTTTTCTGCATAAGCGTCGTAGAATTCCCGGTCCAGGCGGATGGCCTGATCGAACATGTCAATGGCGTGTTCATGACGGCCCTGTTTGCTGTAGGCCAGCCCGGTCCCATAGTACCCGGCCGGATCATCCGGCGCGAGTCTTTGAACTGCTCGAAATTCGGTCTCCGCCTCCCCAAAGCGATTTAGAAATAGGTAGCACTGGCCAAGGGAATACCGGTTCTTGGCATTCGGGTCCAGCCTCACGGCCTCGGAGAATTCTTCAAGTGCCTCTTGGTATTTTTTTTGGGAAAAATACAGGTTGCCAAGTTTCAAATGGGGGTCGGACTGGCCCGGGTTGAGTTGAATCCATTTCTGGTAGGCCGCAATGGCCTTATCCGGCTTGTTTAGTTTGATCCAGGCCATGGAAAGATAATTGCAAGCATGAGAGGCAAGGGCGGATTGGGGCGCCAGATCAATGGCCCGTTGAAACGCCCCGGTCGCGGATTGGTAATCCCCTTTCCGGTAAAGATCCAGCCCAGCGCTCAATGCATTGTTGGACAGGCTTTCCAGTGTTTGTTGCTGTTGATAGGCATAGACAAAGAGATTATCTGCGCTGACGTTGCCTAACATGGTTGTCTGAAAACCCCGGATGCGGTTAGAAGATGAGACGACCCCTTTGGGCCGACGTTTCCCCGGTGATATTATCGGCACAATGGCGGTATAAGTTTAGAGCCTTTGTTTGTAATTTCTCTGCAACGTGCGAAGAAGTTTGCTCGTGGGGTCACTGCCTCCCTTCCAAGACGGGACAACAAAATGGATACGTGACGCTCGGCGGCCGCCCCGATACTCGTAATAGTCTTTATGGAAAGGCGGCAAAGGACTACCGTCTTATGAAAGACTGTCCTCGGGGCTGGACCAGAACGAATTCGGACGCTCTGCCGCCGTTCCCGGGAGCTGTAACCGGTTTTTGTCCCGTCTTGGAGGGGAGGCAGTGACCGCCCCGCGCGGGCATAACGTTGTGGGGCATTGGGGGCCCGGCCATAATATTTCGGATTTTGGGTGAAACCTGTTTGGTTACAGCCTTCAGCCCGGCTTGGAATTTACTGTCAAATTCCGGGGGGCCGCCGCGGAAAAACGAAAAGCACCATGAGTCTGGCTTGAAGCGGCGAAGCTTATGCGCGCGTTTCTGGTATGGCTGGTATGGGTTGTGCATTAAGTTTGCTAATGTACGATTATTTTGAAGAGATCTTCGTGGCATTATGGTGTGAGCTCAATAATCAGGCGGATTACAGTGAACGTAGTGCCGGGGCAGGAGGATTTTTCTTCGGGTCCCTGCGGGGCGTAGGGCCCGCTACGGGCCGGAGGCCGGGGCTCCGGGCGAATCAGATGGTCACTCGTTCGAAATTCTGAGGGAGGAAGATGGGGGACCTTATTCAAAAAGAGGTCGTTGAAAGGAAGATTCAGAAGCTTCCGCTGGTGGACGTGGCGGTCTTTGAAATGATTTCCATGCTGGACGATCCTGATGCCAACTTCGAAAAGATTGCAGCCAATATTTCCCCGGATGTTGCGTCCCTGTTCCTCAAGATGGCCAATTCGGCGTACTATGGACGCGAGGTCCGCTCTATTGGATACGCTGTAAGGGTGCTGGGGTTTGCGCAGATGAAGAAGATCCTCACTTCATCCCTGCTTATGTCCCATTTTACCAAGCACATGGATTTCGAGGGCTTCAATTTTAATAAATTTCAGCGACAGGCCTGGTTCTGCGGGGCCGTTTCCAGGGTAATGGGAGAAATCGTAGGCTTTGCAAGGCCGGAAGATCTTTTTACAGTGGCTATTCTTCAAAACATCGGGAAACTGGTTATTGCCACCTATTTTAGAGAGGAGTTTCGGAAGGTCAATGCTCTGAAAATGGCCGAAGGCATCCCCACGAGAGATGCGGAACGTCGGATACTGGGGACCACCCATGGGGAGATCGGGGCTCTGGTGCTGAAGCGGTTTCATATCCCGGAGGACATCTGCAATGCCGTGAGGTATCACGACGCATACGGACGCACTGTTTCACAGAATCCCGATTTCGAGCTTGAATTCATTGCAAGAGAGGCCAGCCGGCTCGTCGGGGAGTTCAGACTGCCGGAAGACATGGAGCCTATGGAGATCGTGGATCGATTGCGGGGAACAGTGGCTGAAGGGAGGAAGAGACATCGCAAAGCCGTGGAAGAAAAAATGCACGAAAAGGCATATACTGAAACATTTCCGGAGTTGTTGGCCGATGCATCTCATCTGGTCCGCAGGGACCTGAAGATCTTTTTACAGGAGAGGGTCGGCGATGGACTGTCGGTCTGAAAACAAATGCGTTTTCGGGTGGGCCTTGTCAAAAAGTTGACGAGTTTCAAAAAACCCGGCGGTGGACAATGGATATCTCTCGGAAAAGGCAGACCGGAGGGCTATAAAAACGGGCTGCATCTCAAGACAGGTCTGACTCTGTTTCTGGATTTATTAAATGAAAATTGGATCGCTGGTCAAATCCATTATTCCTTCAACACAGGAAAGGGCACTGAGGAACCGGGCCGATCTCAGGGTGGGGGACAGGCTTATCGGAAGGGTCCTCGATATCAAGGGTATCGGCAGGGCCTATATGGACTTCGGGAGGTTCCGCGCCTCGGCTTTAGTGGAATTTCCGATCAAAAAAGGAGATGTTGTTCATGTAAAGGTAATGGAGAAGGGGAGCCCTCTTCGGCTGTCATTGTGCATGCCTGAGTCGAGGGAGACGGAAGGGGTGGGCAAGATGCTTTTGCCGGGGGCTTTTCCAAACCGGGATCTGGCGAAGGAATGCCAGTCCCGGATAGGGGATCTTCTCCGGATTGGCAATGGCGGAAAGGGGGTGAAAACAGTGCCCTCTGAATTAGGCCATGTTCTTCGCTGGGTTCTATCTTATTTCGAGCCGCTCGATATGGGAAAGGATGGGTTAGAGATTGCCGACCGACTCAAGAAATTTATTGAAGATGGAGGCATTTTTTATGAGAAAAAGCTGGAAAAGGCCTTTGCCCTGCTCACCGACGAGAAAAAAGGATCTTTAAGCGGAGAGGCCAGGAATTTTCTGGAAATAAGGGATCTCGTCCGCAAGGACCTCAAGTCCAATCTCCTGGTGCTGAGAGAATTTCTTGAAGCCAAAGGTCCGGGTCTGAAGACCCTGGGGATGAAGGATCCCGAAGGTCTGCGTAAAACAGTGGAAAAATTTCTGGCCGAGATCCATGGGAGGCAAAACAACACCAGGGCCAAATATATGCGGTGGGAAGCGGCCCAGGTTTACACCTATCTCTTGCCTATACAGGAACTGGAAGACGAGGCAAAGATAAAGGTCTATTACTCCAGGAAGGGAAAAGGAGGCGAGCAAGGGCATGGTTTCCGCATCTCTCTCCTGCTGAATCTGGGCAAGCTGGGTCAGATCCGGAGCGACTTCTACTTAAAGGGCAAGGCCCTTAGCGTTGATTTTTCAGTGGCGCAGTTGCCCATCAAGGAATATATAGAGGAGCATCTCGATGATCTGAAGCGGGCCATGGCCGATAGTTTTAAATATGTATCCATCAAGGTCCTTGTTTCTGAGAGAAGCATATCGAAATTCGATGTAGAGGATTTGGCGCTGCACCCCTCGGGGGTGCTAGATCTCAGGGTGTGACAGATGAATAGAATAAAAAAGGCCGTTGCCATTAAATACAACCGGGCCAAGGACCGTGCGCCAAAGATAGTGGCGAAAGGAAGAAACGCTGTTGCCGAACGGATCATCAAGGCGGCCAGAGATAGCAATGTGCCTTTATATTCTGACAAGGATCTGGTCCAGATCCTGGAGACCCTGGATATTGATTATGAAATTCCGCCTGAGCTTTATCGGGCTGTAGCGGAAGTGTTGGTATTTATTTACAGCCTCAATGGGAAGCTTGCTTAACCGCGAACATGCTGGAGCTCTTCCGGGAACGGCCACTAATCATTCAGATATTCTATTTTTGAGAGGTTGAGCCTATCAGAGTCTTTGTTTGCAGCCTCTCAACAACCTGCGAACAAGTTTGCCCGTGGGGGTCACTGCGTCCCCGTCCAAGACGGGACAACAAAATGCGTACGGAGCGTTCGGCGACCGCCCCGAGACTCGTAATAGGCTTTATGTAAAGGCGGCAAAGGACTACCGTCTTATGAGAGTA
>JAGHEC010000101.1 GCA_021159525.1 Deltaproteobacteria bacterium
TGCTCCCGGGAGGATCGGCTTATTGAGCTGATGCGATTTTCTCATATCAGTGTATCAGGGAGATCTCAAGACCCCGTTAACGGTTACCTTTTTTAAGGGCAAGGCAAGCCGTGAGAGCCGCCCATGAGGCAAGTCAAAACGGGCGCGCTCTCCTGCCCGCGTGTCGAACATCCGGGCCTATGGGACACGGCTCTGGTTGCCCCCGGAAGGGATTTAGTCCAATGCAACTTGAATGGCCGGGCCGCGTGTGTGCGGACTCAACTATGCAGGCACTCCTGTTGCGGCCTGCAATCTGATCACCGATCCCACGCTGTTGAGGATAAATGCCTCGGGAAAGGCCCGGGATATCTGGTGAATGGCCTTCCAGCCGGTACAGTGCATGGGGGACAGGACCCGGGGGCCGAGCTTTTGGAATTCCGCGATGGTCTCTTCGATGATCTTTTCAAAAAAAGGGCCGGAGAGGTGAAATCCGCCCACCACGCCATAGACCTCCCGGATGCCGGTGATCTTTCGGGCATAAAGGATGGTGTTGATGATCCCGGCGTGGCTGCACCCGGCAATGATTACGAGTCCCTTTCCTTTCAAATGGACCACGAGGGCCTGATCGTCAGCAATGGGGTCGCTCACGGTCTTTCCATTGCGCTCCATACTCGCGTTGGGGAGCCCTTTCTCAAAGGAGGTGACCCGTTCCACTTCGCCCGTGACCAGAACGGTCTCCTCGGCAAGAGGGGTGGGGGTCGTCCTTTCCATCAGGTCGATGTTCTGTTTCACAAGATCCTCTTTTACCAGGGTCTGGGGGAAGAGGAGCCTGCGGCCGTCGGCCAGGCCGAAGAAACGGGGACCGTCAAACACGCCCGGATGAACCACCAGGGGAATTTTGTGGGGGATGCTGTCCAGCACCGGATAAAGAGAGCCGGTATGGTCCATGTGGCCGTGGCTGAGGGCCATGGCCTCCACCCGGCCCAGGTCCACTCCCAGCATGGCCACATTGTGCATGACCCCCATGTTGGTGTATCCCGCGTCCCAGAGGACCGTATGGGTTTCATTCCGTTTATAAACGGTCACCAGAAGCGACAGGCCGTGCTCCGCCAAAAGCGTGTCCGACGGGATGATCCCGCTTGTGGAAAGGGGCGGACGGGTCACAACGTCGGTATTAGTAAGGAGCACGTCCACATAGTTGTCCATAAGGGTGAGGATTTCCACACTGTCTACCGGCTGGATGGGCAAGGATGCTGTCTCATTCATGGCTTTTCCTCCTTAGCCAGGCACATGGTTGTTTGATGAAAGGTATCAGCTCAATAATTAGCGCTTAACCGAAAAGCCTGTTTTTTCGGTCAAGAAATTCGAAATCCGAAACACGAAACAATGACAAAAGCACCAATGTCCCAATGGCAACAGGATAATATTTCCAGCGTGTTACTTTAGGTCATTTTGTCATTTGATATTCGGATTTTTTTCGGATTTCCGATTTCGATATTCGGATTTTCGCTGAACAGGAGTTTTCGTTCAGGCAGTAATTAGGGGGATAACAGCGAACGTAGCGCCGGGGCAGGATGATTTTTCTTCCGCTCCGGGCCTCCGGGCTGGTCACAACCCGAGCCCCCCCTCTGATCCTGTATCTCCGTGAGGCGCCCCCACAAGGCCGCAACCTGTTTTTCGGTCGCTTCCCTATCCCCCTCATTGTGGATCACAAAGTCGGCATGGGCCGCCTTCTGGTCAATGGGGATCTGCGCATCCAGTATGCGCCGGGCCTCCTCCCGGCTGATCCGATCGCGCCTCATGAGCCGCTCTATCTGGATGTCGGGGGAAACATGGACCACCAGGACCTTGTGGACCAGAGCCGCTAATCGGACCTCAAAGAGGAGGGGGATCACCGCCTGAACAATGGCGCAAGGATCCTTTTTGGCCAGTTGCCTGATGCGATCGCGAAAGGCCTGGATAATGCGGGGATGGGTCATGGCCTCCAGCATACGTCGCTTGTCCGGGTCCTGAAACACAATCCGCGAAAGGCGCTTTCTGTCCAGACCGCCGTCCAGCCCGACCACTTCCTGCCCAAAATATCCCACGATCTCCTGAAAGGCGGGTTGACCCGGGGCCGCCACCTCCCTGGCCAGGATATCAAAATCCACGATCGGCGCTCCCAGCTCCTCCAGCATCAGGGCCACCGTGCTCTTGCCGCTGGCGATCCCGCCGGTAACGCCCAGTATCAGGAGGCTTCCCCTCTCGGGAAGAGCAAGATCGGGGCCGGCTGAATGAGTCATCTCACGCCGGCTCCCAATTGCCAGGATTCATGATCCGGTTGGGGTCAAGGAGCTGTTTCACCTTTTGCATAAGTTCAACGGTATTCGGATCCATGTGCTTCAGCATCATCTGCTGGGCCCCCAACTCCCCCTTCCAGATCATCCCGCCCAGATCCAGGGTGGTTCGATTCGATTCTTCCAGGGCCTGGCGCGTAGCTTCAACGTCCTTTTCATCGGCCCGGTTAAAAGAGTAGTTGAACCCGAACATGACGCTGTGTCCCAAAAGAACCTGGTGCACATAGGAGCAGATCATTCCGTATTTGTGCGCAATCTCGATCCCCCTTTTCCAGGCGGCCGGGACCTTGTCGATGGGGAGTATGGCGCCGGTGTACTCGAATCCGCCCCCCTTTCTGAAGTCCGCGGCCAGGGCAGCCAGGGGCGGCACATCCAGAAAGCGCTTGTTCAGGGCCGGATGGAGATTTTCCACAAAGGTGAACTTGCCCCCGCCCCCAACCCCGTCAAACAGGCGCTTGAAGGCCTTTTTTTTGAATTCCAGCTCCTCTTCGAAGTGGCCCGAGACAATGATGATGAAAAAGATGTGATTCATCCACTCGGGTTTTTCCTGACTGATAAGAAAAAAATCCTCCAAGAGATCCACCTGGGTGGCCTCGAAAATCCCTTGGGGGATCAGGTCCGCATCATCGGTGTAAAAAGCCAAAACCTCCCGGAAGGCCGGCTTGGGAAAGAGCTTTATGGAGAGCTTGGTGACGACCCCGGTGGTCCCGAACCACCCGATGAAAAGCCCCGGGAGTTCCGGAAGGGGCCCCCTGGTAAACCAGGAAGGCCCAATTGAACCCGATCCCAGGGTGCAGATCTCGCCTGTGGGGAGGACCACCTCCATGCCGTTCACCATGTCCGAATTGATGCCGTACCGGGGGGAGATATGACCGTGGCCCTGGATCAGGGCATTGCCGACCACCGTCACCGTGGGCGGGGCCTCGGGGGTGGAGTGCTGGAGCCGCGGGTGGTGTTTCTTGAGATAGGACTGGAGCTGGGCCTGGGATATCCCCGGTTCGATGAGGGCGTAACGGTTTATCTCGCTGACCTCGATGATCCGGTCCATTTGCTTCATGTCCAAGACGATCCCTCCCCGGTTGGGGACCACCAGGGCCGAGAGGGTAAAGCCTCCTCCCAACGGTGTTACCGGGATCTTTTCCCTGTTGGCCAGGAGGACCACCTGCTGCACCTCCTCAACAGTCTTGGGCATGACCACATAGTCTACGCGGCGAGGGGGCTGGGCCCCCGAATCCCTGGAATAGATGAACAATTCTTCCGGTCGGTCGGACACCCTTGCTTCACCGACGATCTCCCTCAGTTGGCTGGATATGTCCATGAGGCCTCCTTTGAACGCGGAACTGGATGCTGGTTGCTGCTTGCTGAACACTGGTCCAAGCAAAGCGGAGATCCCGCAGCAGTCCCTGATTTCCAGGTGCTTTGTTCCGAAAAACAAGAAATTTTTCGGAATTTCTTAACCGTAACAGCTCAATAAAGAAAAAAATCTTCCTGCCCCGGTGATACGGTCGCTGTTATCCCCCCAATTATTGAGCTGATGCCACCTGTCCGCCTTGGGGAATTTTAATTATGCTAATTTTTTCACGATGTCAAACGGGAAATAGGTTTGTCCTTGACATATCGCAGCCCCTTCATCTAACAATAGCACCGAAACGGCTGCAACGGTTTTACATTTTCTATTTCAAGGCCTCACCTAATTCCGATGACGGCCTGCCCACACCAATCACCAAAGAGGAACGTCTATGTATTCCCTCAAATTCGATATCAATGTGTGCCAGACCTGTCCCACGGGCGACTGCCTGGTCAAATGCCAGTACCTCCATCTCGACAGGGACACGGCCGTGGCCGAGATGGTGAAGATCGGGAAGGGAGAGGACTCCTTTGTGCTCAACGATTGCGTCACCTGCTATGCCTGCGAGGAATATTGCCGCAGGGGAAATCACCCCTTCTATCTTATTACCGAGCAACGTCAGGAAAAGCGCATCCTGACCGCGCCCAGGGCCATCACCCGGCAGTGGATCAATATCGGCGAGCCCCAGGGCAAATACCGGCTGGGCGAGGTGAACAAACGGGCCCTCTCCTTCGGGTTCATGCCGGAATTTTTAAGCTGGGTCGAGGGAAGGCTTTTTGAAGATGTCATGCCCTCCTATATTTTCGGCCAGGAGTTCTTCTGCAATGTGGTCTATATCCACTTTGCCGAAACAAACATCATCAAGGAACGTCTCCCCCGGGTGATAGACAACTTCAGGAAATTGGGAGTCAGAGAGGTAATCTTTCTCCATGACGAGTGTTACGGGGCCTTTGCCCACCTGGCCCCGGCCTACGGGATTGAGGTGCCCTTCAAGCCGATCCATTACTATGAATATCTATACCGCCGACTGACGGAACTAAAGGATCTCATTCGGCCCCTCAACATCCGGGCCGCCTATCAGCGGCCCTGTTCATCGCGGCTCTCATCGGATCAACACCACTTTGTGCGGGACATCATGGAGCTGATCGGCGTGCACCTCGTGGAGCGGACGTATCAGGATGAAAACGCCCTTTGCTGCGGCGGAATCTTGGGCATGAACTACGGGTATGACCTGGCCCATGAAGTACAGCAGCGCAACATTGACGATATGAAGGCCCACGGCGCCGAGGCCTGCATCTTCAACTGCCCGGCCTGTCAAAGCACGCTGGAGCGCCTGGTGGCTAAACAGGGCATCGAACCCATGCATATGATCCATCTTTGCCGGAAGGCCATCGGCGAGATGTAAGTATCGGAGGATTGCCATGACAGACATTGTCCAGTCGCTTGCCCGGATCGTGGGAGACGCCTATGTGTCCGACCGGCCGGAAGAGGCCTATTTCTATGCCCGGGACCCGGGACTCATGCCGCCCCATAAGCCCGACTGCGTGGTGGTGCCCAAGTCGGTGGAGGAAATCCAGGAGATCGTGCGCCTGGCCGCCAGGGAAAAGATCCCGGTGGTGCCCATGGGGGCCGGCCTGGCCCTGACCGGTCTGGTCATCCCCCTGAGGGGGGGGATCGTGATTGACATGAAACGGATGAACCGGATCCTGAAGGTGGATGAGATGGCACGGCACGCCATTGTAGAGGGAGGAACTTCCCAGGGTTATCTTAAGGCCTATCTGGAGAAGCACCATCCACGGCTTCGCCACAGCATCCCCGACTCCCCGGCCACGGCCACCATTGCGGCCAATGTGATGATCCACGGCCAGGGCAGGCTGACCCAGCAATATGGATTCAATTCCGACATGATCTGCGGGCTCGAGGTGGTCCTGGCATCAGGAGAGGTGTGCCGCATAGGCTCCGGCGCCCTGTCCCCGGACTGGTTTTCCAAAGGGCCGCCCCTCCCCGACCTGACCGGACTTTTTCTGGGCTGGTTCGGGGCCACCGGGATCATCACCAAGATCGGGGTCAAGCTGTACCCCAGAAAGAAGATGCGGGACGTGGAGATCTTTATCACCGACCGGGACAGCCTGGTCCCGGGCATGGTGTATGAACTGACCCATACGGAGATGGTGGAAGACATCAATATTTTTGCCCAGCCCAAGCCCATGATCTTCAAGGACAACCACCACATCACCCTGTTTTATACCGGCGATACGGAAGAAGAGATGGAATTCAAGCGCAAGACCATATGGCATTCCCTGGACCGGTTTATCAGGAGCAAGGACGGCGGGTTTATGGGGGTTCCCCCGGCCATGAAGTCGACCCTCCTGGATATGCCCCAGCGGAGCGTCAGCCGGTTTGCAGACGTAAAAAAGGGCGGGGGCTTTGAATATTCAGGCCCCATTATCATGGTGGACAAGTATCCGGCGTGTGCGCGCAAGATCCTGGAACTGGCGGAAAAGTACGACCTGGGGTACTCCGGGATGGCACGCATCATCGGCAGGAGCCACGCCATGATGTACGGCTTCGCCTTTACCTTCAACCGGGCCGACCCTGATATGATGGAACGGACCCGGCAGGCCTTGCATGAGGTGAGCGTTTTTGCCCTGGAGGCGGGGGGCGTTTTCTGGAAGGGCACGGCGGACGAGCAAAAAATGGCCATGCAAAAGATGGACCCCGCGACCCGCGGGCTCATGGGCATGATCAAGAAACAGATGGACCCCCACGGCATTATGAATCCTGGAAACTGGGAGGTTACCGAGGTATGAAATACGCAGATATTGTCCACAGGTGCTTCAGGTGCGGTTACTGCAAATTCACCGGCGATTATACGGATTTCAATTGCCCGGCCTACCGCAAATTCCGGTTCGAGACCTATTCCCCGGGGGGCCGGATGTGGCTCATCAGGGGGTGGCTCAACGGCGAGATAAAAAACAGCGAGCGCTTTCAGGAGATCCTCTTTTCCTGCGCGACCTGCGCAAATTGTGTAGAGCACTGCGTATTTACCTTCAGCGAGGATCTGGTCAACATATTTATTGCAGCCAGGGAGGAGCTGGTGGCCGAAGGCCTCATCCCGCCTCAGGTGAGGGACTATCTCAAGGCCATTCATGTCAACGGGAACCCGTACAAGCTACCGGCCGCCGAACGGGGTAAATGGGCCGCGGAAACCCCGGTCGAACCCTACAGGGATCAGGAATATCTCTTCTATGTAGGATGCGTGGGCTCCTATGATGAACGGGCCGTCAAGATGGCCCGGGCCGTGGGCACGCTCCTGATGAAAGCAGGCCTTTCCATCGGCATATTGGGGGAAAAGGAGACCTGCGACGGAAACGAGGTGCGAGCCATGGGCGAAAGCGGCCTTTTTGAACAGCTTGCCGAACAAAACATCCGGACCTTTCATGACATGGGCGTCAAAAAGATCATTACACTCGATCCCCATGCCTACAATGCCTTTAAAAACGATTATCCCCCCCTGGGCGGGGAATTCGAAGTCTTTCACTATACCCAGATTCTGGCCCCCGTAATCGGGGGGCGGCGGATCTTGTTGAAGGAATGTCCCCTCACAGTGACCTATCATGACCCCTGCTATCTCGGAAGGCACAACAAAGAATATGAGGCCCCCCGTTCCATCCTCAAGGCCATACCTGGCCTTGAACTCACAGAAATGGAGCGAAACAGCGAGAATGCCTTCTGCTGCGGGGGCGGAGGCGGGAATTTCTTTACGGACATCCTGGGCAAGGGCGAGGAGAGCCCTGCCCGGCTCAGGGTCAGGGAGGCCCTGGATACGGGCGCCGGGGTCATTGCGGTGGCCTGCCCCCAGTGTGCCAAGATGTTGGAAGATGCGGTCAAGTCCGAGGGACTGGAAGATCGGTTAAAGGTCATGGACATTGCCGAGATCGTCACGGGGTGCTTGAGCTGACAGGAGGATGGGGCTGTGGCCCCCAAGCCCACATACGAAGACCTGAAGGAGCGGGTCAGGGACCTGGAAAAGGAGGCCCTCCGGCGGAAGGAGGCCGAGGAAGCCCTCCGCGCAAGCGAGGCCCAGAAACGCGCAATCCTGGACGCCTCCCTGGACCGGATCCGGTATGTGGATAAAGACATGCGGATCATCTGGGGAAACAAGACCACGGTCCTGTTTCACGGCATGTCTCCGGAAGACCTGGTAGGGAAATTCTGTTATGAGGTGTTTCTGGGAAGGGATGCCCCCTGCGAGGGATGCGCCACTGTCAAGGCCCGGGAAAGCGGCAAGACAGAAAGCGCCCTCATGTACCACCCCATAATAAAGGGGATGCCCGGCGAAACCTACTGGGAAACCTACTGCGTCCCACTAAAAAACGAGGCGGGCGAGGTGGAGGGCTTTATCCAGATCGGCCGGGATATCACCCGCCGGAAGCTGGCCGAGGAGAGGGTGCACACCCTGAGTCAGCAGCTTTTGAAGGCCCAGGAGAGGGAACGTCAGAGCATCTCCCGATACCTGCACGATCACGTGGGTCAGGAATTGTCCCTCATCAAGATCGGGTGTGAAACCCTGCTGGAAGACTTTCCGGACACGTCCCCCGAGATCCGGGAACGGCTGGCTGGACTGGCCAAA
>JAGHEC010000343.1 GCA_021159525.1 Deltaproteobacteria bacterium
GTCCTCGGTCCCGAGGGGATCAATCTGGATCTGGATGCAGGGCGAGTCGGCTCCATTCTCAGCCTTTCCAAGAATCAATTGCTGGATGCAGAGGGGTTTTCGAGGGAGGCCGACAATCCCTTCATGATGAAAGTGGCAGAGGCCTTCAGCCTTTATGAGCAGTGGAAAGAGAGGGACCGTCTCCTCGATTACGACGATCTCCTGCTCCGGTGCTGGAAACTGCTCAAAAAGGACCGCAAGGCCCGCAAGAGATACCAGCACCGATTCGCCCACATCCTGGTGGATGAGTTCCAGGATACCAACCTGGCACAGCTTGAGATCATAAGGCTCCTTACTCCCCCACAGAACAATCTCTTCGTGGTAGGAGACGACTGGCAGTCCATCTATGGATGGAGAGGGGCGGTCCCTGAAAATATCATCGAATTCAATGACACGTTCCCAAACGCCACGACCATCAAGCTGGAGCAGAACTACCGGTCCACCAAGACCATCGTTCAGAGATCCAACCAACTCATCTCCTTCAACAAGATGAGGACTGAAAAGAAGGTCTGGACCGAGAATCGAAAAGGCAAGGAAGTGAAGGTATTCAAGGCGGAAGGGCCGGAACAGGAGGCATCCCTCATACTTCAGGAGTTGAAATCCCTGGTTGATGATAATGGCACACGGTACAGGGACGTCTCCATCCTCTACCGTACCAATGCCCAGTCCCGCGCCCTGGAAGATGAATGCATCAGGCAAAAGATCCCCTACCAGGTAGTAGGCTCACTCGGCTTCTATGACCGCAGGGAGATAAAGGACATGATCGCCTATCTGAAGCTCATCCATGACCTGAACGATGATGATGCCCTGTTGAGGATCATCAATGTGCCTCCCAGGTACCTCGGGAGGGCATTCGTAAGGGAGCTGGAAAGAGAGGCGGCCCTCAAGAAACAATCACTCTTCGTGTCTCTCGGGGGATGGTTCAGTCGTCCTTACATGCGAAGGAATTCGGTTGAATTCCAGGAGTTCATCCTAAAGTTGAGGCAGTTCTATGAAAGAAAAAAGACCACGCTCCCTGATCTTGTCAAGAAGATCAGGGCCAGGACAGATTACGATGCCTTCATCTGTAAAGACGAGGAAGTAAGCCCTGATGATTCCCGAATCCAGAATCTCAATGAGCTAGAGGCATCGCTTTCGAGATTCCAGAGCGTTGAGGATTTCCTCTTCTACGTGGATCAACTTCAGTCATCCCGGAAGGACGTAAAGCAGGATCACGATCAGGTGAACCTTATGACCCTGCATAAGTCAAAAGGACTGGAATTCCCGGTGGTTTTTCTGGTCGGGTGCTCCCAGGGGCTTCTTCCCCATCACAAGGCCCTTGATGATGGAGGCATAGAAGAGGAAAGGAGGCTCTGCTACGTGGGCATGACCCGGGCGATGGAGAGGCTCTACATCTCTTACCCCGGGACATACCAGGGTAAACCTGTTGGGATCTCACAGTTTCTGAAGGAGGTATTTCCAGATGCACAAGAAACTTAACAATACTTGTCCGCCGACAGTATTAAGAAAAATAGCGTTCCGGACCGGTAAAATAATCGCATACAATCCTTGGAACCTGGACGCCGAGCCAGAGGACAAGATGATTGACTACAGGGGTAATGTCTATCGGCTTGAAGAGCGAGGGCAAGACCCCGAATTATATCCCCGGAAAATAAATCCGCCGGGGAAGCGGGCCGTTAAGATCAATAATATCTGGTATTGGATCGCTAACCAGCCGCTTGAGTTGACTGCGAAAGACAGCGGCAAGTCAGATTAACGTTATATTTCATTTCTAAGCAGGAGGTTAAATGTCTGCTCATATACCGTGTACTTGTATTCCGAGAGATCGTTCCGGTTGGGTTGTACGATTGCGGAAGTGCAACTATTCATATTTCGAGAGACCAAAAGGTCAAAAACATTTCAGCGAATACAGCACTGTTGTATGCAAAAAATGTGGTGGCACCTGGCGGACTAAAGCTAAATATGTTGATGAATTGCCAGACGAAATATAAGGGGAGGATAAAGGAGAGATGCAATGTACGAAAATGATCTGGTTTATTGGTCAGTCGCAGAATGTAATCGAAAAAACGCAGGAAGAAGCAAGGGGTTAAACTATCCTTGCCCTATTTGCGGCGAGGACAGATGGTATGTTCATCATGGCGTGGATGATCGGTATCGTTCTGAATACAACCCAGGAGAGTATGTCCGATTCACCTGTGCACATTGTGGATACACAGAGGAGAACCAATGTTAATTTGCCAGAGAGAAGGAGTCAGAGATGCGTTTTGAAGTAGCAGAGAAAGCAGAGAAAAAGCAGATGGTTATCTGGCACAATCCGTTTTTGGGCTGCTGGCAGCTGATCCGTGCATCAGCGACAAACCCTCAAAAGGGAAAAGTCATTAGAACACTGTTACCCGAGGCTGTCAGGGCATACCAAAATCGGGGGATACTGCAACGTGTTGGCCTATCGGATTCATATTATGTCAATACAGCTCAGAGGAGGTCCTGAAGAATATGATTGTGAAAGTAGCAACGATTAGGAGAAATTATGACAAAAACTATAATGAATAAAGGGTATTGTTTTTGGTGTGGGGAAAAAGCCACTGATTGGCGTGATACCGGCCATGTCCGCTTCTATGTATGCGACAAAAAAGAATGTCAAAAAGAAGCTAATAAA
>JAGHEC010000054.1 GCA_021159525.1 Deltaproteobacteria bacterium
GTACGCATTTTGTTGTCCCGTCATGGAGGGGAGGCAGTGACCCCCACCCACACCATACCGCCAGCGGGAAAAACCGAATACAGCCCGGGGACGGGACAAAAACCGGATTTTGCCTGAACAGCGGTTTTCGTTCAGGCACTAATTATTGAACTGGTAAAAAGAGTCTCAAAGAGCCTAAAACGTGACTTCATACTGCTCCACGTGAAATTCTTCCTTGCCCATGATGATAATCCTCCGGTTAATCCTCTTTTCCAGATCGATAATCGACTTCTGCTCCTCCTCCTTGAGGGCCTTTTCTATCTCCGGATGTGCCAGAATGTAGACATTGCCGCCGCTGTCCGAATTCGCGCACTCCCTCTCCAGGTCCCTGAATATCTCGCAGCAAATGGTCTTGGCCGACTTGAGGGTCCCCCGGCCCTCGCAATAAAAACAGGTATCGGTCAGGAGGCGATTGAGGCTGGCGCGCGTCCGTTTTCGGGTCATTTCGATCAGCCCCAGATCAGACATGGGCAGGACATTGGTTTTGGCCCTGTCCTTACTCAGGGCCTCCTTCAGGGCCGTGAACACCCGGTGGCGGTTGGGGATCTTTTCCATATCAATGAAATCGATCACAATCAGGCCCCCGATATTCCTGAGCCGCAACTGATAGGCAATCTCCTTTACGGCCTCCAGGTTGGTCTTGAGGATGGTCTCCTCCAGATTCCTTTTACCCACATAACTCCCGGTATTGACGTCTATGGAGGTGAGGGCCTCTGTCAGTTCAATGACGATATAACCACCCGATTTCAGCCAGATCTTATTCCCTGATGCCCGGGAAATCTCTATCTCCACCCCAAAAGCGTCAAAAACGGGATCCGTGCCTTCATAAAGCTCCACCGAATACCTCAGTTTGGGAGCAAAGGTCTCGATAAAGTCCATGACAGCCTCATATTCCTCCTCCGAATCAATAATGAGGCGGTCCACTTCCCGGGTAAAGAGGTCCCGCACCGCCCTGAGAGAGATGGAAAGATCCTTGTACAAAAGAGCCGGACCAGTCCCCTTTTCCATCTTCCCCTGGATGTTTCTCCAGAGCTTGAGGAGGAAGTCCATCTCCGCGGCCAGCTTCTCCCGGCTGCTCCCCTCTGCTACGGTTCTGGCAATAAACCCGAGAGAATCAGGCCTGATCTTCCGGATGATTCCCTTAAGCCGTTCCCTCTCCTCCCTGTCCTCTATCCTGCGGGAAACACCGATATGATTGACCGTAGGCATGAGGACCAGGTGCCTCCCGGGAAGGGAAATGTGAGACGTCAGACGGGCTCCCTTGTTGCCCAAGGGTTCTTTTGCCACCTGGGCCATGATGCTCTGGCCTTCGTGAAGGAGTTCCTCGATCTGTAGATGATCTTCATGGGTGAAAACCGGTCCCGCTGTCTCGGGGTCGAACTCGTCGGACCCGTCTTCCTCCTCCACGCCCTGGCTGTTCTCAAGCATCATCTGCTCCAGATCTGAAAAATCCTTATACACATCCGTTACGTAGAGAAATGCCGTCCTGCCCAGGCCGATATCCACAAATGCGGCCTGCATGCCCGGCAAGACCCTGGCGACCCGACCCCGATAGATGTTTCCTGTCAATTCCTGACCCGTATCCCGTTCTACGTGAAGCTCCACCACGGCATTGTCTTCGAGCAGGGCGACCCGCGTCTCGTAGGGCCTGGCATTGATGATCAATTCGCTGGACATGACAAAAGTCTCCTTGCCTCAAATGGTCGTTGTCCAATAACAGGTTGTCCCCGGATCCGTGTCTATGAGAGGGTGTGGCCTGTCTTTATCACCTTCATGCCTGCGAGGTCCTCGTTCCCAAGCCCGAAGATGCCCTTGATGATTTCCGCGGGCTTGAGTCCGGGCCCCTCCCGCTCTCTCAGACTCAGGCCCACCCTGTCGGGCGCCATCAGGGCGATGTCGCTCACCAGGGACCGGGCATCAATAGCACGTTCGGCCTTTTTCCCCCTCTTCACAATGGGAAAACGGTCTGACCGAAGAAATGCCTTGAGGCGGTCTTCATCGCACTTCGTATTGCCGAGCGTTATGATAAAACGGCTTTCAACAATCCTGGCTCGTTTTTCCCCGGCGGGAATCGCCCTGACCTGCACCACGTCCACGCCCTCGGGGAGCTGGGTATTCACCCTCTCTTTTAAAATGGAAGGATCCACAGGCTCAAGCAGTTCCACCTCCATCAGCTCCTCCAGGCTTTCGGTGCCCACCGGCAGGGCTCCGAAAAACGAGACCCTGGGCATGGGATGATACCCCCTGGAGCAGGCCAGCGCCAATCCGGCCCTCCGAAAGGCCCGAATAAGAACCCGGGCCAGCTCCAGGTGGCTCAGATATCCGGCCTTTCCCACCTTTCTGTAGGTGATTCCATATCTTGCCACGGAATCACACGGAGCCTGCACCCTGGCCGAAGAGATCTGATGGAAGGCTGTCTCGGGACAGGGGTGAAGGACCGGGTCAACATGCCGATGGTCGCATACCCCGCACTCCAGGCAACCGCTTCTGCAATCCGGGGTCAGGATCGCCTGACCCGCCCTGATCCACTCCCTTCTGAGAAAGGCCTTCGAGACCCCGGATCGGATATGGTCCCAGGGCAGGGCTTCATCAGGGCTTCGCTCTCGATGGAGATAGAAGTCCGGATCCAGCCCTGACCGGGCAAGTGCCCCTTCCCACGTCTCCTTTTTGAAGTGGTCCCCCCATGCATCGAATCTGGCCCCCGCCTTCCAGGCCGAAACAATCACATGGGTCAACCGCCTGTCACCACGTGAAAAGATGCCTTCCAGCCAGCTCAATTCGGGCTGGTTCCACTTGACCCGCACCCTCTTGAGATCGGGACGGGCCGCAATCCCTTCCTGTATCCGGCGGATCCGACGCCTGCTTTCTTCAAGAGAGATCTGACGTGTCCACATGAAGGGCGTATGGGCCTTGGGAACAAAAGTGGAGAGGCTCACGTTCAGCTGGTTCTTTTTCCCCTTCCTGTCGCTCAGTTGAATGATCCGGCCGGCCAGGTCAACAATGGCCTGGAGATCTGCTTCTTCCTCCCGGGGAAGACCAATCATGAAGTAGAGCTTGATCAGATTCCATCCGGCCCGGTAAACCGCCCGGGAGGTTTCCAGGATCTCCTCGTCAGTGAGTCCTTTGTTGATGATCTTCCTAAGATGCTCATTGCCCGCCTCGGGGGCCAGGGTAAACCCTGTCTTTCGAACCCGCTTGATCTGTTCCATGATGCCGGCGCCCAGGGTGTCCACACGAAGAGAGGGAAGACTCAGACCGATGTGTTGCGGGGAAAGACGGTCCATCAGAAGGGTCAGCAAGGGCCCGATGCAGCTATAGTCGCCGGAACTCAAAGAGAGGAGGGAAAGATCCTCATAGCCGGTCAGCTTCAGGGAGTTTTGAGTCTTTTCCACAATGGATGTCAGGGCCCGCTCGCGGACCGGCCGGTATATCATGCCGGCTTGGCAGAACCGGCATCCCCTCGTACATCCGCGTGAAATCTCCACAGAAATACGATCATGGACCAGCTCGGCAAAGGGGACGATCTGACGCTCTGGGAAAGGATATGCGTCGATGTCCGGGACAATGGCCTTTCTGACCTCCTGGCAATCCCCGTGGACCGGGACGATCGCTTCCACCTGGCCTGCCGGGGCATAGCGAATCTTGAAAAAAGAAGGGATATACACGCCTCTCACATAACGCAGGTCTTCCAGCAGGGCCCTTGTGTCTGCCTTCCGGCCCTTTTTAGCCTCCCGCACCGCCCGGCATATCTCAAGGGCCACGGACTCGCCATCTCCCACCACTATGAGGTCGAAAACATCTGCAACCGGCTCGGGATTGAAGCAGGCCGGGCCCCCGGCAATGACCAAGGGATCAGAGGCGGAGCGGTCGCGGCTCAAAAGGGGGATGCCGGCCAAGTCCAGCATGTTCAATACATTAGTATAGCACAGTTCGTGCTGAAGGCTAAAGCCCACCAAATCAAAATCCGCCAGGGACCGGCCTGATTCAAGCGTGGTGAGCGGGTGTTTCAGACGTCTTAATTGGGCCTCCATATCCACCCATGGGCAGAAGACCCTCTCAGCGGCCAGCCATTCGTGGGCGTTCAGGATGTGATAAAGGATCTTGAGCCCCAGATGGGACATCCCCACCTCATAGACATCCGGAAAGGCAAGGGCGATGGAGACCTCCACCTGTGAGAGATCCTTTTGAACAGCGTTGACCTCGCCGCCTATGTAACGGCTGGGACGGGATATGGCTGAAAACCAGCTTTGATCTGTGATAGACATGTTTTCAGGTTCAAGGATTGATAGGGTTTAATGTTTTAAGTCGGGATGTACCGGAAGGACGATCCGGACCTCGGCCCCGCCGGCAGGTTGGTTACGGGCCGAAGTCTTTCCTCCAAGACGGTCGATAATCCGCTTGACAATGGCCAGCCCCAGCCCGGACCCTTTTTCCTTGGTGGTGAAAAAGGGGAGAAAGATGCGGGACAAATCCTCCTCTTTAAACCCCTCACCGCTATCGCGCACCACAACAGTCGCCCGGGTGGGGGTCGAACCATCAGGCCCCTGCTCGAGGGAGGTGGCGATATGCAGTGTCCCTCCCTGGCCCATGGCCTCGGAGGCATTGAGAAAAAGATTCCACAGGACCTGTTTGATCTGAGCCGAATCTGATTCGATGACCGCGGGGCCCTGGAAATCTGTCACGATCTGCATGTCAGGATGGGACCTCTGGCTGTTCTGGAACAGCTCCACGGATTCCATGACCAACTGATTCAAGTCGAATCGGGTCACCCTGGGCCGCTGGGCCCTGGCAAAAAGGAGGAAATCGGCCACCAGATCATTGAGCCGTTCTGTCTCTCTCAATATGATGTCCATGAGCCGGCTGTTGACTTCGGTCTCCTGAATTTCATCCCTCAGCATCTCAATGGACCCGCTGATGGAGGCCATTGGATTCCGTATCTCATGGGCCATTCCCGCGGCAAGCTCGCCTACGAGGGCCAGGCCCTCCACCGACTTCATCTCTTCCTGGATCTCCCTCATCCGCGTCACGTCCTGGAGGATCAGGATCCACCCTTTTTGCTCGCTCGCTGCATACTGGAAGGGCGAAATGGACAGCTGCACGTACCTCTTTTTCCCCTCGGGCCCCGGATAGACCATATCCGTCAGCCGGGTCCCGATACCCAAAGGACCGCTTGATGCGGCCGAAACGCTGTTCACATGTTGGGCCACTTGGGGCAGACATTCGGAGATGGGCCGCCCGCATACGTGGCCTGCTGACAGACTGAACATCGTTTCTGCAGCAGGATTGAACAGCATTATCCTCTGCTGACCGTCCAAAACAATCAATCCCGATGTGAGGCTCCTGATAATCCGCTCATGAAGGGCCTCCAGCCGCGTGAAATCGCTTTCCCTCACCTGCAATTCGGCCCGGCTCTTTCTGGCCTGCTCCGAGAGGAAGCTGCTGAGATATGCCACCAGGTAAAAGGCCGCCATATTAGCCGCGATGGTAAAGAAGAGCTGGGAACTCTGATACTGGTCCGGGTAACTCAGCCGGCTGGAGAGGGGATGGACCAGGCCGTAGTACTGGACGTCCAGCATAACCCCGTAAAAGATGCTGCTGCTGGAGGCCGTCATCATCCCGCCTCTTCGGTAAAGGAGAATGCTTCCACTGAATATGCTCAGGATATAAAGGAAGGAGAAGATGCTCTCGATCCCGCCGGTGGCATAGATGAGGATGGTGATGATAAGGGTGTCCATGAGCAGTTGAAGGTAGGCCTGCAAACGGATGTTGCTCCATCCCCTCAACAAAAACACATATATAAGGCTGATGAAATAGACCCAGGCCAGGAGGAGGTAGTGGGCGGTGTGGATATTCCCCAAAAAGGAGCGACTCGATCGGACCTCGATAAAGATGAGCGCCCCCATGAGAAAGGAGATGAAAAGCACCCTCAAGAGCATCAGGACCTGAAGCCGCTTCAGAAGCTCCTCTTGAGGCGTTCTCTGTCCACTGTCATTCATGTGTTGGTTTAGCTATCCCATGGCAGCAGCCATACTGAAGATAGGGAGGTACATGGCGATAACCAGCCCGCCGATAGATCCGCCCAAAAATACCATAAGAAGCGGCTCCAGCATCGATGTCATAGCGTCAACCGCCGTGTCCACCTCGTCGTCGTAAAAGTCGGCAATTTTTTCCAGCATAGTGTCCAGGGCTCCTGTGGCCTCGCCTACGGCAATCATCTGGACTACCATGCTGGGAAACACATCGGTTTCAGAAAGGGGTTCGGCGATGGGCTGCCCCTCGGCAATGCTCGAACGGACCTCCAGGATAATGTCTTCCAGAACCACGTTTCCGGATGTCTTGGCAACAATTTCAAGGGCCTTGATAATGGGCACACCGCTGCTGATCATGGTCCCCAGAGTCCTCGAGAACCGGGCCACTGCCACTTTTCTGAGCAAAGGGCCGAAGATGGGAAGTTTCAGGGCCAGGGTGTCGGTGGTCTTTCTGCCGCTCGCCGTAGCCCGGTATCGCTTAAAGAGAAAGACAATCACCACAAGGACCCCGATCA
>JAGHEC010000251.1 GCA_021159525.1 Deltaproteobacteria bacterium
AACCGGGGACCCATCCGAAGGATGGGGCCTGAGTCGAGCGAAGCGAGCGAAGAAGAGACGGCGCCCTCCCGGCAGTCGCGTCAGAAAAACCCTCCTGCCCCGGGTTATTGAGCTGTTACGTGAGGCGAACAATCCCAAATTTGACCAAAAATCAGCCGGGATCGGTTACTTTTTCAGAAAGAGCGCCCCCTGGGCGGGATTGATGCAACGTGTCTGAAAAATGAAAAACAGGCTTGACAGAAGACAACCGGCTAAATAGTATGTCAAGTCTTTTGGATTTTCATCTCGGACTCCCCCGTTTCACGCAGGGCCCATGAATCCTTAACAATACGGCATTGAGACGCGTTGGGAATGCGCCATTTCATGCACAGGGATGAAGCGTCGTTTTTCCCGTCTCTCTCGGTCCGGCCTTTGAAGGTCGCCATGCGCTCTTTGATAAGGACCGGCTCCGTCTGACTTTGCGGGGGGTCAATCTGCAATTCCCGGATGTCGAATCTCCTTTTTTTGCCCGGGATCGACGAGGCATCCCAACAGGAAAAATCATCAGGGAAATGGACCAAAGAACATGGCTAAGAATGTGAAAAAGGGAAAGATCATTATCGACAGGGAACGGTGCAAGGGGTGTTGGATCTGCATCGATGCCTGTCCCAACAACCGAATCGAAGTCGATGTGTCGCTCAATAAAAAGGGCTACTTTCCGGCCCGGTTCAAGGAAACCGTCAATGAGGGCGAGAAGGATTGCATTGGATGTGCTCAGTGCGCCACTGTTTGCCCTGATGTCGCTATCGAGGTGTACCGTGCCAAGTGAAAAGATGTTAATGAACGGCTCCCACACGGTGGGGGAAGCTGCGGTTCGTGCCGGATGCCGCTATTATTTCGGGTATCCCATCACCCCGCAAAACGAGCTTCCAGAATATTTATCCGCCCGCATGCAGGATGTGGGCGGCACATTTATCCAGGGAGAGAGTGAAATCGCCTCCATCAACATGGTCCTGGGCGCGTCCGTGGCCGGGGGCAGGGCCATGACCTCTTCTTCCTCGCCCGGAATTTCCCTCAAACAAGAGGGGATTTCCTACATGGCGGGCATGGAACTCCCTGGGGTTATTATTAATATGATGCGCGGCGGTCCCGGTCTGGGCAACATCGCGCCATCCGCAGCCGATTATTTCCAGGCCACCCGGGGGGGCGGGCACGGCGACTACCGGACCCCGGTGCTGGCGCCGGCCGGATGCCAGGAACTGGCCGATTTGACATTTCTGGCCTTTGATCTGGCCGACAAGTATCGCAACCCGGTCATGCTCTTGGGGGACGGCCTTATGGGACAGGTAATGGAGCCGGTAGTATTTCCGGACTTCATCGATTTGAAGGACCTGCCCAGAAAAGAATGGGCCCTGCATGGCTGCGAAGGCCGTGAGGCGAGGGCCGTGTACTCCATGTTCCTGGGCCAGCAGGGCGAGCTGTATTACCACAATCTCCATCTTCAGGAAAAATACGACCGCATAACGGCCGAAGAGCAGCGCTGGGAGACCAAACGTACGGACGACGCGGAGATCGTTGTTGTAGCCTATGGCACCGCAGCTCGGATTGCTGACACCGCTATCGAAGAATTGGAGGCCGAGGGGATCCGCGCGGGACTGTTCAGGCCCATTACTCTGTGGCCCTTCCCCCTCCCTGCCCTTAGAAAACTCTCTCAACATGTGGCCAAGATTGCGGTCTTCGAGTTGTCCCTGGGCCAGATGGTGGAAGATGTCGTCCTCTCGGTCGGCGAGCGGGCAGAGATCTATTTCCATGGCCTTCCTGGAGGCATTATTCCCACCCCGGCCCAGGTGGCCGCATTTATCCGATCGGCCCTGAAGGGCGATGGAACGGTGGGCCGGAGGATCGACGTATGAGTGAACAAGTTGAATATATCAAGGTATTTGGCAGGCCGGAATCCTTAAAGGAGACCCCCACCCATTACTGCCCGGGATGCGGTCACTCCGTGGCCCACAGGCTGGTTGCCGAGTGTCTGGATGAACTGGGCCTGCGCGGCAAGACCATTGGCGTGCCGCCTGTGGGCTGTGCTGTGCTGGCATATAATTACTTCAATTTTGACATGGTGGAGGCCCCCCACGGGCGGGCCCTGGCCGTGGCCACGGGCATCAAGCGGGTACACCCTGACAAGTTTGTCCTGACCTACCAGGGGGACGGAGACCTGGCAGCCATCGGCACGACCGAGACCATCCATGCGGCCAACCGGGGCGAGCGCATCTCCACAATTTTCATCAACAATGCCATTTACGGTATGACAGGCGGTCAGATGGCCCCCACCACGGTGCTGGGCCAGAACGCGACCACGGCCCCGGGGGGTCGCGACCCCCGGCTCCACGGCAGGCCTATTGACATCTCCCGCATGCTGGCGGTGAGCGATGGCGTGGTATATGCGGAGCGGTGCGCCATCAGCTCCTTTAAGGAGATCCGCAAGGCCAAGAAGGCCATCAAAAAGGCCTTTAGGTGCCAGTTGGACGACCTGGGATTTTCTCTGGTGGAACTTCTTTCTCCATGCCCTACCAACTGGAAGATGACTCCCAAGGCCGCATGGGATTGGGTGGCCAAAGAGATGGTCAAGACATACCCCTTAGGTGTTATCAAGGATCTTACCGGATACGAGGACAAAAAATGATTATTAGAACGACATTCGCAGGTTTCGGGGGCCAGGGCGTCCTCCTCATGGGGTATGTGCTGAGCCACGGGGCCATGCACAAGGGGCTGAATATAACCTATTTTCCTTCCTACGGCGCTGAGATGCGGGGCGGGACCGCCAACTGCACTGTCACGCTGTCGGACAAGAAGATCGCCTCGCCCGTGGCCTCCAATCCGGACATTGTGGTGGCCATGAATTATCCGTCGCTCGTCAAGTTTGAACCCGCCATCGTGGAGGGGGGGGCCGTCTTTTTGAACACCTCGCTGTTTTCGGAAAAACCCTCCCGTACGGACATCGAAATAGTGTCCGTGCCCACCCTGGAACTGGCCAAAGAGGCCGGATCTGATCGCGGAGGGAATATGGTCATGATCGGCGCGGTCTGTGCCAGGACCGGGATGCTCTCTCTGGAAGAGACTGTCAAGGGGATGCAGGCGGCCCTGAAGGGGAAGGAAAAGTTCTTTGAGCAGAATCAAAAGGCCATTGAAAAAGGGTTTGCCTTTATTGCTGACGGGAAATAGCTGCTTCCGCCTTAAATACCCGCAGCCCATACATCAACTCCGGCGCTGAGACAACCGAACGTTATTCATGAGATCACGCCTCAACCTCCAACACCGGAGTTGATAATGTCCCTGTCCCGGATCGCAGGCCCGATCCTCCCGCGCCCGTCCTTCCACAGACATGCTGCCAAGCGCTCCAGAGATCCTTTATTCTTGACTACTCTTCAGCCCGGTGTGATCAATCGAAATTCCTGTCCCATCAAAAAAACGTTGTGACAGCTCAATAAATAGGGGCAGGAGGGTTATTGAGCTGTTACGTGAGGCGGACAATCCCAAATTTGACCAAAGATTACCCGTGAACGGTTACCATCCGTTTTTGTGGGACATATTCAGATGAACGACAAAAATGTATCGCCGGCGTCTGGTGAAGCTGCTGACTGGCGCATGCGCCTTTTTTGACTTGTTGGACGGGGCGATAAGATGCATAATCCCATGGTGCAAATCACATTGGAGGTGCGTCATATGCCTGTTATCCGGATCGCCCAGGCCCAGATAAACACCACGGTGGGCGACTTTTCAGCCAACTCGGAGAAAATCATGCGCGCCATAGAGAAGGCGCGCCATGAGGGTGCGGACGTTGTGACCCTGCCGGAACTTGCCACATGCGGGTATCCGCCGGAAGACCTTCTCTTGAAGCGCGGATTTCTGCACGACAATTTCCGGGTTCTGGAGGGGATCCGGGAAAGCACTCGGGGCATCATTGCGGTGGTGGGGCACGCGGAATGCATTAATGGTCATGTGTTCAATGCGGCTTCGGTCTTTCAGGACTGCAGATTGGCCGCGACCTACCACAAGATAGAACTCCCCAACTACAGTGTATTCGATGAAAAGCGCTATTTCAGCGCGGGGGACCGCAGCATTCTGGTTGAACTGAGTGGGGTGCGGTTTTTTCTGACTATCTGTGAGGACATATGGATTGAAGACGGTTTTCAGGAAAGGGCCGTGAAGACTGCTAATGCAGATGTTATCCTCAATATCTCGGCATCGCCTTTCCATGCCGGCAAACTGGATATGCGGATCGAGAGGGCAGGCGCTTTTGCGCGTATGGGAAATGCCTTTTTTTGTCTCAATAATCTGGTGGGGGGCCAGGATGAACTGGTGTTTGACGGCGGATCCTTTGTCGTGGACCCCGGAGGAAAGGTTTTGGCGCGGGCCCCCCGCTTTAAAGAGGCATTTTTGGTGGCGGACATTGAGATTGAAGAGCCAAAATCCGCCTCAAGAAGAGGGCCGGGGGACGGGCCGGATACGTTCTGTGCAGTGCTCCAGGGCCCGGCGGATCATGCCAAACAGGCCCTGGCCGCAGAAGCCCCGGCCGAGGCATACGGCAGGCTTGACGAGATCCATGAGGCCCTTGTCCTGGGGACGCGGGATTACGTGATAAAAAACGGTTTTCAGAAGGTTGTGATCGGCCTGAGCGGCGGGATCGACTCGGCCCTCACTGCGGCTGTTGCAGTGGCCGGTCTGGGGCCGGAGAATGTGGTGGGGGTCACAATGCCCTCGCCCTATACCTCGGAAGAGACCCTCAAGGATGCACGACGTCTGGCCGAAAACCTCAACATCCGACTTATTACGATCGCCATTGGGGGGATTTATGATGCCTATTTGCATGCAACCCGTGAGGTTATCGACAGCAGCAAGCCCGGGATCACCCAGGAAAACATCCAGGCCCGCATCCGGGGGAATATCCTGATGGCCCTGTCCAACCAGTATGGCTGGCTGGTCCTCACTACGGGCAACAAGAGCGAGATCGCGGTGGGGTATTGCACCCTTTACGGCGATATGGCCGGAGCCTTTGCGGTCATCAAGGATGTGCCCAAGACCTTGGTCTTTGAGCTGTCCAGGCATGTCAATCATCAGCAAGGCCGGGAGATCATTCCCGAAACCACCATCGCCAGGCCCCCGTCTGCGGAACTGCGGCCCGATCAGAAGGACGAGGACAGCCTGCCCCCGGATTCGATACTGGACAAAATCCTGCACGCCTATGTGGAGGAGGACCAGGCCCCGGAGGAGATCGTGGCCCGGGGATTCGACCGGGAGGCGGTAACGGACGTTATCCGCATGGTCAATCGCAATGAATACAAGCGGCGCCAGGGACCTCCGGGTGTGAAGATTACACCAAAGTCCTTCGGTCGGGACCAGCGCCTCCCCATTACCAATGCCTACCTTAGAAGGCTTGCTTAAGGCCTGTCAGAAACTGAAAAGTCTTAAGGTTATATGAACCGGTTCAGCGTCTTCATTCTTGTCCTGGCAACTGTGGGCCTTTACGCCTGGCCCGCATATCACTGGTTTTCCACCAGGGAACCGGCCAGTTTTGTCACAGTCCCTGCAATTGACGTGAACAGGCCGGATGGCCCCTTTATCCATCGGGAATTCATCAGCCCTGCTGCAAAAAGGGGAATGGTCCATGTGAGTTCCATCTGTGAACTTCGGCAGGGGGGGCTGGCCGCGGCCTGGTACGGGGGGAGCCGGGAAGGCGGCCGGGACGTATCCATCTTTTTTTCCACAAAAGGCCCGGATGAAGCCCGATGGTCAAGACCGCAGGTAGTTGTGGACAGAGCGTCCGCATGCAGGGACCTGTCCCGATATGTTAAAAAGGTGGGCAACCCGGTCCTGTTTTCCGATGCCGGGGGCAGGTTATGGCTGATTTACGTGACCATCACGGTGGGTGGGTGGTCCGGGAGCTCCCTTAACATGACGTGGTCTGATGATGGGGGGGAGACCTGGAGCAGGAGCCGGCGACTCACCCTCAGCCCATTTTTCAACATCAGCGAACTGGTCCGCGGCCGACCCGTGCCAATGAGCAACGGGGGGTTTGCCGTACCCATCTATCATGAATGCTTGGGGTATTTCCCCGAGATCCTGTGGCTCAGATCCGGAGAGGGCGGTACGGAAGTCTGCCTTAAAAAGAGCCGCATGGCCGCGGGAGGATCGTTTTTCCAGCCTTCCATGGTTACCTTTGGTCCTTCGCACGCTGTTGCTCTATATAGGTCCCGCGGCCCTGCAAGGGTCATTGGGAGGGCCATAACAGGCGATGCGGGAGCGACCTGGTCAAGACCGGAGATCCTTTCTCTGCCGAATCCGGATTCGGCCGTAGATGCCCTTCTTTTGTCGGATCAGCGTATGCTCCTGGCGTTTAATGACAGCCCCGCGGTTCGGGAGAATCTGGGCCTGGCCGTATCCCGGGACCTGGGCCGACACTGGACACGCGCCGCAACCATTGAGAGCGCGCCTGAAGCGGAGTTCTCGTATCCCTATATGATCCGCACCCGGGACGGCCGCATCCACCTGGTCTATACATGGGGCCGGAAACGGATTGCCCACGTGGTATTTAATGAGGCATGGGTAAACGCGCAGGTCAAGGGAGAGACGTGGTGACTGCATGGGCCTTTTCCCTGGTATTCCCGTTTCTCCTGACAGCAGTCTTGTTGCAGGCAATTGCGGCGGCATGGGGCGTCAATCTGAAGAGCAGGGCGCCGGCCCTAATGCTTGTTCTTATTGCGGCCTGCCTCGTGTTAGTTCCGGTTAAGGGATTGCCCCTGGGCCGGTGGATGATCAGCTTCAATGCCAATTTCAGCATCCCGCTCACTGCAATTCTTTTTTCGAGGGTTGTAGACCGCTTTTTCGGCATCCGGGTCTTGGATGAGAGGGCTGTTTCGACATGCTGGTTCATCTCACTTACCGCGGGGATCGTCCTGTATCCCATGGCCTTGGGCCTGACCCGGTGGGACCCCTATGCAGCCGGGTGGGGGTTTTCGTGGCTGTTTGTCATTGCCTTTGCGGTTACGGTGATCCTTTTGGCCGTGAAAAACCGATTTGGCATTGTGCTGATAGCTGCCATCCTGGCATACAACCTGGGGTTTCTGGAATCCACAAATCTTTGGGACTATCTGGTGGATCCGTTCCTGGCAGTGACAGCTTGTGTGGGGATAGGGGCAAAGTGCAGAGCGCGAAGCGCAGAGTGAGAAAGGGCGTTCAGGGGACTTGCTTTTTCCGGATGATCGTATAGCTTTCGGGCAGGGGTGAGGATAAAAAATCAAAAATAGGCAGACTGGATGACGCTTTATCGCTATATCACCAATGAGATATGGCCCACCTTTCTGACCAGTCTCCTGGTCTTTATCTTCATCATGGTGGCGGCCCGGATGCTCTCCATTACCGAACTGATCGTGACCCGGGGGGTGGGCATTTTCCAGGTATTAGGGATGGTCTTTTACCTCCTCCCCGATATTCTCACCTTTGCCCTTCCTGCTGTCACACTCATGGCTGTGCTGGCGGCATTTCTGCGCCTCTCGGCCGACAGCGAGATCATTGCCCTGAAATCTTCAGGCATCAGCCTCTACCAAATGCTTCCCCCCGTGGTCGGTTTTGCCTTTGCAGTCTTTCTGATGGGGCTTGGCATCAGTCTCTTTGCCGCGCCGTGGGGCAACCGGGCTTTTAAGGACCTTCTTTTCAGCATTGCCGAGTCCCGCGCCGATCTGGGGATCAAGGAACGTGTATTCTGCGAGCCCTTTGACAACCTGGTCTTTTATGTGAACAGCTTTTCCAGACAGGAAAAAGTCTTAAAGGATGTCTTTGTGGTGGACAAGAGGGACGAGACGGTCACCAATACTATCGTGGCAAAGGAAGGACGGATCATTGGTCAGCCCGACCAACGGGTGATCGCCATCTATTTTAAAAAGGGGACCATATTTGTGGTTGAAAAAAACATGAGCGCGGCCCGCACCATCCAATTCAATACATATAGCTTAACCATCGGCCTGAAAGATGTTATGACGGACCTGGCGTCACGGCAGAAGGCCCCCCACGAATTGTCTGTGGGGAGGCTCATTAAGGAGATAAAAGCAGCCCCGAAAGGGGACCCGCTGCGGAGCAGGATGATGAGGGAACTCCTTGAAAAGATATCCATCCCCCTGTCTGTATGGTTTATGGGGATCATCGGGGTCGCACTTGGGTCCCAGATGCGGGCCAGGGGCCGGTCTGCCGGGATCGGGGTAAGCCTTGCCATCTTTGCCGTCTATTACATTTGCCTGATGATTGTGCGAAGCATCTGTTCCAGCGGTTCTGTTCCCCCCGTTATAGGGATCTGGCTCCCTGACCTTTTCCTTGTTGCCGCCGCCATCTACCTCCTGCGACGCGCTGCTGACGAGCGGTCGTTTTATTTTTTGAGTTCGAGGCCCTAAGCGCCATTTCATGATGGAAGGGTCGGTTTTTACATGTTTCTGAATACGCCTCCGTATCTATATCTATCTGTTTTTGTCTCTGCTTGCGTCCTCTCCCTCCTCCTGACGCCCCTCGCCCGAAGGCTTGCCCTTCGATGCGGACAGGTCGCAATTCCAAAGGACAACCGGTGGCACCGCAAAGAAACAGCCCTTCTGGGCGGGGTCAGCATATTCGCAGCCGCCACAGGGGCCTGGTTCCTTGCTCTGGGCCTGACGGACGGTTCGGTCTTCGGACGACCTTATCTGATTCTCTTCCTATGCTCGGCAGGGATGTTTGGGCTGGGCCTTATGGATGATCTGATTGCCATGGATCCTCAGCACAAGCTGGCAGGCCAGGTGGTTATCACCGCCATCCTTATTTTCTTTGGCTGGCGCCTGGACTGGACCGATTCTGAAACCCTCAATCTGGTCCTTTCCATTGTATGGATTGTGGGGATCACAAATGCCTTTAACCTTCTTGACAATATGGACGGCCTTGCGTCAGGCATTGCCCTGATTGCCGGCGGGTTTCTTTTTCTCTGGCTGTGCCCGGATACGTCCCCCGCAAAGCCTCCGGCGGCCAGTCTTCTGTTGCTGAGCGGATTTCTTGGCGCGCTCGCAGGCTTTCTGGTCTACAACTTTAATCCCGCCTCCATCTTTATGGGGGATGCGGGGAGCCTTTTTGTGGGGTTTGTTCTGGGCTCGCTGACGGCCGCGGGGACCTCTTCGCAGACCGGAGACAAGGGCTTCGTCCACCTCCTTTCAGTGATTGCCGTTCCGGTCTTGATCCTATTTATTCCCATCCTGGATACCGGATTTGTCAGCCTGATGCGCAAGCTGTTTCGACGGCCCATTTCCCAGGGGGGCCGGGATCACTCATCCCACCGGCTGGTGGCCATTGGCCTTTCCGAAAAAAAGGCGGTTCTGGTCCTCTATGCCTTTGCCATCACATCCGGGCTCATGGCAATGGCCATCAACCGCCTTGCGATCAGCACCAGCCTGGTCCTCATTGTGCTCTATTTCCTGTTGATCGTTTTCTTCTGGATCTATCTGGGAAGGGTCAAGGTCTATTCAGAGGCATCGATGCTCTCCAAAGAGGCCTCCGGGCTGATCACCCCGCTTTTGATCGACATTACCTTCAGAAGACGCATTTTTGAGGTGCTCCTGGATCTGGTCCTGATCACTGTGGCGTACTACACCGCCTATCTCCTGCGCTTCGAGGGGGATATCGGGCCCAACTTCGATTTTTTTCTCCATTCCCTTCCCATTGTCATTGCCTGCCAGATCCTTTTTTTTCATGTGTTCGGCATTTACCGGGGGGTCTGGGAGAACACGAGCATCCGGGATCTTATCTCCTACGGCAAGGCCATTACAGCCGGTACGGTCCTGCCCATGTTGATCCTCCTCTTTGTGTATCGGTTTTACAGTTTTTCCAGGGCCGTGTTTGTCATTTACTGGGGCCTGATGCTGATTATGGTATCCCTTTCGAGGCTCTCTTTTCGTCTCCTGGATGAGGGGATCCGCGGGGCCGACCGGGGAGGCAGGCGCGTCCTGGTCTATGGCGCTGGACTGGGAGGGCAGATGGTCCTCCGGGAGATCGAGACCAACCGGGACCTGGGCCTGACCGTGGTGGGCTTCATAGATGACAATCCGCGCATCCAGAAAAGAAAGATACGTGGTTATCCGGTGCTTGGTGGATCAAAGGATCTGCCGCAGATCCTCGCAAGCGGCAATATCCGGGAAATTATTATCTCTTTCAAAATGAACAGCGCCGATAAAAGGAAAGAGATCCAGAAACACTGCCAGGAGATGGGCGTGGATGTGGAGGTGAAGGAGATGCGTCTCACTATCAGTTGAGGGCTCAGGATCCGGCCATTTTCCGGGATTCGGATCTTGATCCGTATGGGGCATGAGTGGAGGGAGGGTCTCCGACGGTACGCACGGCCGCGGTTGTCTCCTGGAGCCGTTTGAGCTCATCCGGGGTATTGATATTAAGAAAAGACCTCAGGTCGGGATCCCACTGCCGGACCTCGCGGTCGTCCACAAACCGGACAGAAACCGCCTGGAAAAAGCCAAAGACCTGATAGGTCCCGGATTCAATCAGTTTACAAATGCTCTGGCTGCATTTTTTTGTATACAGGCCGTGAAGGGCCTCTACCCATCCTGATACCCTGGGGATTACCACATCGAAATTGTTTCTGATTGCCACCATGTGTCGGATCAGCAGAGGGTTGAGAAACGGCATGTCGCAGGCGACAAAAAAGCCTGCCGGGTCGGGTATGACCTCCAAACCCGTATGGATTCCCCCTAAAGGCCCAAGCCCCTTGATCAGATCCTCGAACATGGGGACCCCAAGATAGGCGTAGGTATCCGGGGTGTTGGTGATCAGGACCACCTGATGGAAGATGGAATCCATGGTCCAAAGCGCCCTCTCGATCAGGGGGACCCCCTGGAATTTTACCAGCGCCTTGTTCTTGCCGTAGCGACTGCTCCGGCCGCCGGCCAGGACAATGCCCGTTACATCGTCGACTTTCGGGATTCCCACTCCCGAGACCTTTGATTTAGCGTTCACGGCTTTGCCATACCCTCTCTTGTCCTAAAATTCCTCGATGCGGCGGGCATGGCTGTATATCCGATTCCTGTCCTTTGCCAGATCCACTAAGGTGAGGTTGTAAAATTTGGCCGCCTCCACGGCCAGGGAGGTCGGCCGGGACATGGCCGCAAATAAGGCAATCCCGATCCTCGTTGTCTTGAGGATCATTTCCAGACTGGCCCGACCGCTTGATACCAGCATTTTGTCCCGGGGAGAGATCTTTTGGACCAGCAAGGCCCCGATCACCTTGTCCAGGGCGTTGTGTCGTCCCATGTCCTCGGCATGAAGGATCTTGCTGCCTTTGGCATCAAAGAGGAACGCGGCATGGGCCCCTTTTGTCTTTCTGTAGAGGGGTTGAAATGTCTTGAGGGTTGAAGAGATTTTCCGGAGCATCTCCATGGAGAATCTTGTCCTGCTCCGGATCCGGTCGAGCCCTTCTTTCATACGGTCATAGGTCTCTGTGCCGCAAATGCCGCAACTGGAATAAGAGATGCGTCTGCCGGGGATGCGGGTGAAAGCGGATCCCCCGGGGGGAACCCACACCCGGGCTTCGATCATGTCGTTTTGATTTTCTCTGCGGTCGGGCCTGATACCACGGATGTCAAGGCCGATGATGTCATTTGGCCCGGCTATCAGGCCTTCTGTAAAGAGAAATCCGATGGTCAGCTCCTGCACCATGTGCGGGGTGCACATGAGGAGGGTATGGGGCTGATCATTGACAATGATCTGGAGGGGGGATTCAACAATGAGATCGGTTGGTAAAGGGGATGTTTTTCCCTCATTGACGGTAAATGTTCGAAATGTTCGATAAGTTGTGTCCGGTAGCATGGTTTCCGGTGTTGCATCCTCCTCCGATGGATTCTGCGGCCTGGTCCCGTCACGATCCGGTATCCGGCTAAGCGCATAAAAGGGAGGTGAGGGCAAAAAAAACATACATTTGATTGACATCAGACCACAAAATGATATTCTTATTTACTCGTCACGGGAATTCGACCGCGGGTCCTGAGACGTATAAACACCTTAGCGCATCAGCAGGCAAGTGGCAATCCTCGTCTGTTTCTTAAAAGGCTCTCAAGCCAAGAAAGGAGCACCTTGAGTCGAAATGACCTCATCCAGTTAGAAGGCGTCGTCGCCAAGGTCCTGGGCGGCGGCACCATGGAAATAGAGTGCGACAATCACATGATCATACGGGGCGTGCTTTCCGGAAGGATGAAAAAACACCGGATCAAGGTCATGGTTGGAGACAAGGTACAGGTCAGCGTCTCGCCCTACGACACCTCCCATGGATTGATTACCTACCGCTTTTGACGCCTTTGTCC